>NZ_KV788690.1:0-8005 GCF_001807385.1 Brachybacterium sp. HMSC06H03
CGGGGCGCTCGGCATCGGCGCCGCGGGGGTCGGGCTCGGCCGCTCCTTCGGCGACCCCGCCGCCCCCGCCGACTCCGCGGAGGAGGCTTCGACCCACTGGGCGCCCTACGGCGCCCCGACCGTCCCCTTCCACGGCGCGCACCAGGCCGGGATCGAGACGCCCGCCCCGGCGTCGGCGACGCTCCTGGCCCTCGACCTGCGCGAGGACGTGGACCGCGACGGCGTGCTGCGGATGCTGCGCCTGCTCACCGACGATGCCGCCCGCCTCACCCGGGGCGAGCCGGCGCTCGCGGACACCGAGCCGGAGCTCGCGACCGAGCCCGCCTCCCTCACGGTCACCGTCGGCTTCGGGCCGGGGCTGATGTCCCGGGCCGAGCGCCCGGCGCCGGACTGGCTCGCGCCCCTGCCCGCCTTCGGCATCGACGAGCTCGAGGAGCGGTGGTCGGGCGGGGACCTGCTGCTGCAGGTCGCGGCCGACGATCCGCTGACGGTCTCCCACGCCGCACGGATGCTGCTGAAGGACGCCCGCGCCTTCACGACTCCCCGGTGGGGGCAGACGGGCTTCCGCCGCTCCCCCGGCGTCGTGAGGCCCGGCAGCACCCTGCGGAACCTCTTCGGCCAGCTCGACGGCACCGCGAACCCCGCCCCCGGCAGCGAGCACTTCGCGAAGGTGGTCTGGATCGAGGACGGCCCCTTCGCGGGCGGCACCTCGATGGTGGTGCGTCGGATCCGCATGGACCTCGACGGCTGGGACGAGGCCGACCGCGGTGCGAGGGACGCCGCGACCGGCACCCGGCAGGACGACGGCGCGCCGCTGTCGGGCGGGGACGAGAGCACCCCGCCGGATTTCGAGAAGGTCTCCGCGAACGGCTTCCCGGTGATCGGGGAGTTCTCGCACATGCGTCGGGCCCGCGGGGTCGACGACGGCGAGCACCAGGAGATCTACCGCCGGCCGTACAACTACGAGCACGCGCCGGCGCCAGGCTCGGGGCTGCTGTCCGAGGCGGGGCAGGTGTTCGTGTCCTTCCAGGCCGATCCGCTCGCGCAGTTCCTGCCGATCCAGCGCCGCTTGGACGAGCTGGACCTGCTGAACCAGTGGACCACCCCGATCGGCTCGGCCGTGTTCGCGATCCCGCCCGGCTGCGCCGAGGGCGAGTTCCTGGGGCAGTCCGTGCTGGAGTAGCCGAGCCGCCGCCGTCCCGTCCGGCCGCGACCGAGCGCCGTCTGCACAGAAGGGACTCCAGCGGCACGGTGCGGAGCTGAGCTCCTCACCGTGCCGCTGGAGTCCCCTTTCTGCCGGTCCCTCCGCGACGAACCGACGAGGAGGGCGACGAGTGCGGGAGATCGACAGCCGGCAGGTGGCAACCCGTGGCGAGCCCGCCGGCCTTGTGCGAGGTCCTCGTATGCTGGCCGGAACCCCCTGCGCCCCGGCACGACCGCCCGGACCGTCGTGCTCGCACGCGCAGGCCCCGACGACCGCAGGAGATCATCCATGCCCCGCTTCAACATCCCGGCCAAGGACGCCCAGGGACCCCTGGTCGTCGGGATCGACATCGGCTCGGGCGGCACCCGCGCCGCCGTGTACGACGTCTCGGGCCGCGAGGTCGGCAAGCTCCAGCACAAGGAGATCCACGCCTTCACGGTCGACGACGACGGCACCAGCACGATCGACGCCGACCAGATCGTCGCGGAGATCCGCACCGCGCTCTCCGCCGTGCTCGGTCACGGCGAGCTGCCCGGCGACGTGCGCGCGATCGGCTTCGACACCTTCGCCTCCTCGCTGATCGCGGTCGACACGGCCGGCGACGCGCTGACCCCGTGCATCACCTACGCAGACACCCGCTGCCACGCCCAGGTGGGCGAGCTCGCCTCCCGGATCGACGTCGAGGACCTGCACGAGCGCACCGGCGCCCGCCTCCACTCCTCCTACACCGCGCCGCGGCTGCTGTGGCTGCGCAAGGAGCACCCCGAGGTCTTCGCCCGCACCGCGCGGTTCATGGCGCTCGGCGAGTACGTGGCCTTCAAGCTGCTGGGCACGCCCGCGCTCGGCACCGCCTCCGCCGCCTGGTCCGGCATGATCGACAGGCGCACCGGGCAGTACGTGCCCGAGCTGCTCGACGCCGTGGGCGTGGACGAGGCCGCGATGGGCCTCGCGATCGACCCCGACGACGCGCTGCCCGTCGCCGGCACCCCGCTGGCCGCCGAGTTCCCGCAGCTGGCAGAGGCCGTGTGGCTGCCCGTGATCGGCGACGGCCTCGCCGCGAACCTCGGCATCGGCGCGCTCGGCACCGGCACCTGGGGCATCTCCACCGCGACCTCCGGTGCGATCCGCCAGCTCCTGGACACCGACATCCCCGCCCTCCCCTCCGGGCTGTGGGCGTACCGCGTGGACCAGCGTCGCACCCTCGTCGGCTCCGCGATGAGCGACTGCGGGCGCGTCCTGGACTGGTGCCGCAACGAGCTCGCGATGCCCTTCGACATCGACGCGACCGACACCGCGACCCTGTTCTCCGGCCCGCCCTCCCAAGGCACTCCGCTGGTGGTCCCCTTCTTCTCCGGCGAGCGCGGCACCAAGTGGCGCGGCAGCTCCCGGGCGATGTTCACGAACGTGGGCGCCTCCACGACCTGGAAGGACATGCTGCTCGGCGCGATGGAGGGCGTGGCTCTGTCGTTCCTGCGCATCGCCGACCAGATGCGCGAGGCCGGCGGCGAGCCCGAGCGGATCGTGCTCTCCGGCGGCATGACCGGGGCGATCCCCGGCTGGCTGCACCTGCTCTCCGACGCGCTCGCCATGCCGATCGACCACGTCGCCGTCTCCCGCTCGACCATGCGCGGCGCGGCCGTGATGGCCCTCGAGCAGGCCGCGCCCGAGATCCCCGTCGCCGAGGCGCCGGTGCTCGCCCGGGTCGAGCCGGTGCTCGCCCACCAGGACTACTACCGCGAGCGCCTCGAGCGCTTCGAGAAGCTCGCCGACCTGGCCTGAGGCGAGGCGGCTCGCTCGCACCGGCACTGTATGCGCTGACCGCGGTACATGGTCTGCAGATGGCGCATGGCGTTCCACTACGCCTATATAGGCATAGTGGAACGCCATGCGCCATCACCACCCACCCCGGGCAGGGCGTGGACCAGAGCAGGGACGTGGGAAGGCCCTTGTGCCAGTGAGAGCCCGGCGGCGGCCAGGACCTGGTGCACTGAGGCTCAGGCGCACCGCCCGGACGGCACGACGCCCCGCGGAACAGATCCGCGAGGCGTCGTGTCGGGTCCGGCCGGAGCCGGGGCACCGGGCCTCAGGGGCGGGGCAGGCGCTGCTCCTCGGCGACGACGGCCGTGACGAGCGGGTCGCCGGCGGCCACGTCGAGCAGGGCGAGCAGGGCGGTGACCCGCTCGGTGGCGTCGTCGATGCCGGCCGCCGAGGCGATCTCGGAGCTCTTCGGGTCCTGCACCTCGTGGCCGCCCCGCACGCGGTCGGTGACCCAGGTGGTCCAGGCGGCGACGGCCGCGACCTCGCCGGGGGCCTTGTCCGGGCCGCCGAGCTCGGCGATCACGGGCAGCGCGCGCACGGGCAGCTTCGCGGTGCCGTCGGCGGCGATGCGGATGAGGTTGTCGGCCAGGCGCGGGTTGCGGAAGCGCTCCTCGAGGGCGGCGGTGTAGGCGTCGAGCGCGTCGGCCGGCAGGGGCAGCGTCTCCCGCGCCTCGCTCCAGAGCTGCTCGACCAGGGCCCGCACCTCGCGGTGGCCGATCGCCTCGTCCACGCGCTCCACACCGGCGACCTGGCCGGCGTAGGCCATGAGAGTGTGGGCGCCGTTGAGCAGGCGCAGCTTGCGGCGCTCGTGCACCTCTATGTCGTCGGTGAACTGCACCCCGGCCTTCTCCCACTCGGGGCGGCGGCCGCGGAACCGGTCCTCGATGACCCACTCGGTGAAGGGCTCGGTGACCACCGGGACGGCGTCGGCGAAGCCGGTCTGCTCGCGCACCGTGTCCGCGGCACCGTCGTCGGCCGAGGGGGTGATGCGGTCGACCATCGAGGAGATGACGTCGACGTGGTCCTCGAACCAGGCTGCGGTCTCCTCGTCGAGCTCGGCGCGGACGGCCTTCCCCAGCACCTCGCCGTTGCCGGTGAGGTTGTCGCAGGAGACCAGCGCGATCGGCTCGTCGACGCCGGCCTCGCGGCGGGCCTTCAGACCCAGCGCGAGACGGGCGGGGGCGGAGGTCGCCGGATCCGACCCGGCGGCGTAGCCCTTCTCGGTGATGGTCAAGGTGACCACGGTGGTGAAGGGATCGGCGAGCAGCTGCACCAGGGCGTCGACGTCGGCGGCGGGGTGGACCTCGTCGATCACGTCGAGCACGCTGACCTCGTCGGTCTCGGGGCCGCGCACGATCAGGCCGTACTTCCCGCCCTGGGCGTTCAGAGCATCGGCCATCGCAGCGGAGCGGCCGGTGAAGGCGACGACGGACCAGCCGCCGGCCACGGCGGTGGCCTGCAGGGTGTGGGCGCGGGCGAAGTTGCCGATGCCGAGATGGACCAGACGGCCGACGTCGGAGGGGGCGGGGGCGTTCATCGGGGCGTTTCCTCTCACGCGGGCTCGCCGAGGCGGAAGACCTCGCGAGGCTGCTGGGTGGGCAGGGTGGCGACGAGCTCGACGGCGTCCTCGAGACGCATGCGGTGCTCGGCGACGAGGCCGGCCAGGTGGCTCGCGTCGATGCGGCGCGACATGTCGTGGCGGGCCGGGATCGAGCAGAAGGCGCGGGTGTCGTCGATGAAGCCGCTGGTGCGCGTGTAGCCGAGGGTCTCGGAGACGGCGCGGCGGAAGCGCAGGATCGCATCGGGCGAGTCGATGAACCACCACGGCGCCCCTGCGTACACCGAGGGGTACACGCCGGCCAGCGGCGCGATCTCGCGGGAGAACACGGTCTCGTCGATCGTGAACAGCACGGTGCGGAAGCCCTCCGCATGGCCCACGTCGTTGAGCATGGGGCGCAGGTGGTGGACGAAGTCGACGGCGACGGGGATGTCGAAGCCGACGTCCGCCCCGAACTGCTCGAACATCGTCTCGGAGTGGTTGCGGGAGACGGCCGGGTGGAGGGTCATCACGAGCCCGTCCTCGGCGGCCAGGCGGGCCTGGTCGGCGAGCAGGTGGCGGCGCAGCGCCACGGCCTCGTCGGCCCCGATCGTGCCCTCGCGGGCGGAGGTGTAGAGGCGGCGGGCATCCTCGAGCGCGAGCCGCTCGGTGCCGGGGTCCATGTGGGCGTGGTCGGAGGAGACGGCGCCGTGGTCACGGAAGTAGAGGCGGCGGGTGCGCATCGCCTCGAGGTGGCCGTCGTAGGTGCCGGTGTCGACGCCGGCGGACTCGCCGAGGGCGGCGACCAGCTCGGGGAAGTCGGCGCGGGCGGGCTCGAGGTACTTGTCGGGCCGGAAGGTGGGGATCACGCGGCCGGTGAAGGAGGCGTCGGCGGCGAGCGCGTCGTGCGGCGAGAGGTCATCGACCGGGTCGTCCGTGGTCGCCATGACCTCGATCCTGAACTGGTCGAACAGGGCGCGGGGACGGAACTCGGGGCGGGTGAGCTTGTCCGCGATCTCGTCGTACATCGCGTCGGCCGTGCGCGGGTTCAGCACGGTCTCCAAGCCGAAGACCTCGGAGAACTCGTGCTCCATCCAGTAGCGCGAGGGGGTGCCGGCGTAGGCGTGCCAGTGCTCGGCCAGCAGGTGCCAGGCCCTGCGGGAGGCCTTCTCGTCCAGCGGGCCCTGGTTCACGCCGAGGTCGGCGAGGTCCACGCCGCGGGCGTGCATCAGGCGGTTGACGTAGTGGTCCGGGGTGATGAACAGCGAGGTCGGATCGCGGAAGGGCTCGTCGTCGAGCAGGAGGCGAGGATCGACGTGCCCGTGGGGCGAGACGATCGGCTGATCCTTCTCGAGCTCGTAGAGGCTGCGCGCGATCTCGCGGACGGCCGGGTCCGCGGGCAGGAGTCGGTCGGGGTGCGGGACGAAGGCGTCGTTGCTCATGCGGCCATCCTCGCAACCTTCCGCGAGAGTGTCGGACGGTTGTCACGGGTTGCCGGGGAAAGCGCCCTCCATCAGACTGATCGGCGCCCCAGCAAGCGGCCGGGGACCGCGACGGGCGCGCCGCCTCAGGGGGTCTCGCGCGGTCCGGTGCTGCCGCGGGGCACGAGCCGCACGGGCAGCGAGCCCTCGACCGGGGTGCGGTGGGCGGAAGGGTTCTCGATGCGGCGGATGAGGCGCTCGACGGCGGCACGGCCCTGGGCGCGCTTGGGGCTGACGATGGTGGTGAGCCCGCCGCCGACGAGCCGGGAGAGCTGGATGTCATCGTGCCCCATCACCGACAGCTCCTCGGGCACGCGGATGCCGGCGCGCAGGGCGGAGACCAGGAAGCCGAAGGCGACCAGGTCGTTGTAGCAGATCACCGCATGGGGCAGGGAGTCGCGCATCTCCTCGAAGGCCTGCTCGCCGCCCGCGATGGTGGGGGCGAAGGGGCCGTGGCGCTGGATCTGCATCCCGTGCCGGCGGGCGGCGACGCGGACGGCGCGCCAGCGCTCCCCGTCGGACCACGAGTTCACGGGCCCGGCGACGTAGGTGACGGTGCGCAGGCCGTTCTCGGCCAGGTGGGCGACCGCCTGACCCATGCCGTGCTCGAACTCGGGGGTGACGGAATCCAGCCCTGCCACGCGCCGGTTCATCACGACGACGGGGATCCGCTTCGACAGGTGGTTGAGCATCGCGTCGGATTGCCGGGTGCCCGAGAGCACGATCCCGTCGACGACGTCGACGGCGCTCTCGAGGCTCGCGCGCTCGCGCGCCTCGTCCTCGACGGCGTCCAGCAGGAGCAGCAGGAAGCCCTGCTCCTGGGCGGCCTCCTGCATGCCGGAGACGAGCTCGGCGAAGTAGGGGTTGGTGAGGTCCGGGACCTCGATGCCGAGGCGCTGGTGGCGGTGGCCGCGCTCCTGCGAGGGCGGGGCGGAGGTGCGGTAGTCCAGGATCTTCGCGGCCGCCATCACCTTGGCATGGGTCGCGGCGCTGACCCGGCCGGGGCGGGAGAAGGCGCGCGAGACGGTGGAGGGGGCGACACCTGCCTCCTTGGCGACGTCGTAGATCGTCACGCGCGCGTCCGCCACTCGGCCGGCTCCGTCCCGCACCCACCGGGCGCTGTCCTGGCGGGCGCTGCCGCCCGCTGTCCTCGGCAGAGCTTACCCCGAGCCGAAGGCAACCGGCGGCAACCGTCCGCCCGCCACTCTGAGGGTGACCGGCGCGCCGAGCCCGAGGTGGGCGCGTCGGCCGACGGCGGTCAGCGGGTGGCCGACGGTGGAGATCACGGTGCCGGGGCCGATCATGCGGTGGTCGCCGATGCGCACGGGGGCGATGTCGAGGATGGTCACGCGACCTGGTCACGGCTCATGGGCGCCAGTCTCCCAGACCCCCGGGCCGGGAGCCGCGCACCGCCAGTGCCCCCTAGGTCAGTGCGCCCCGCCGAGCTCGACGAGCAGGACGCCCACGACGATCAGCCCCATCCCGCCGAGCATCGGCGTCGTCAGCGGCTCGCGGAAGAGTATCCGGGAGAGCACGGCGGTGGCGACGATCCCGACGGCGCTCCAGATCCCGTAGGCCACGCCGAGCGGCATGCCGGCGGCGAGCGCGCCCGAGAGCAGGGCGAAGGCGGCCAGGTAGCCGGCGACCACCGGCAGGTACCAGCGGCGGTCGCCCGTCGCGGACATCCGCAGGGAGAGGGTCGCCCCGACCTCGGTGACGATCGCGCCGAGCAGCAGCAGCCAGCTCATCGCGCCTCCGCGCCCTCGCGCTCGTCCGCGCGCCCGTCGTCGGATCCGCCGGGGATCGCGTGGACCTCGAGCTCCCGCAGCAGCTCGACCTCGCCGCGGGAGCCGTAGGAGGTGGCGCCGGCGAGCCACTCCTCGGCGGGGGGCTCTGCCGTGTCGGCGGCGACGACCGGCACCGGGCCGGGTCCGCCGTGCGGCCGCTCCCCCGCCCCGGCGTCGG
>NZ_KV788691.1:0-31743 GCF_001807385.1 Brachybacterium sp. HMSC06H03
GCGCCCGCGAGCACCGGCCGCGAGCTGCCCGCCCCGTCGGCCGTCTCCGCCGCGCAGCATCCCGCCGTGTCCGCGGAGGCCGAGGCTCCCTCCGCGTCCGCGCTCGAGACCGCCTCGGAGCGCGCGGCCGAGCAGGTCACGCGCCCGGGGGAGTGGACTCCCCGCCCGGTGCCGCGGCCCACCTACGCCCTGCGCGGCGAGGTCGACGACCTCGCCGCCCGTCACGCCGCCCACCGCCGCAGCATGCTCCCGGAGTCCGTGCCGCTGGAGCGCGCGCACGTCGAGGAGGCGGAGGCGGTCGAGGAGAGCTTCGCCCCCGCGCAGGACCTCCACCTCGACGAGATCCTCGCCCGCCGCCGCGCCTGAGGCGGACCCGGTGCGCATCGTCTCGAAGTCGCTGCGGGTGCGGGGGCTGCTCGACCGGGTCCTCGCCCGCCCGGGCATCGTCGGCCCGCGCACTGTCGACGACTTTGCCTCGGTGCACGCCGCACAGCGCCGGGTCCGCCCTGGAGGGCAGCTCGAGGGAGGGGAGGCGTCCGCGCCCCGGGCCGTCGCCCCGATCCTGACCAGGGCGGACTAGCCTGGCGGTGATGAACACCACCGATTCCTCCGCCCCGTCCCCGGCCCAGCTGCTCGAGCACGCCCTCACCGCCGCGCATGCCGCCGCCGAGTACCTCCGCGGCCTCGACCGCGACGACCTCTCCCGCGAGTACAAGACCTCCAGCCACGACATCGTCACCGAGCACGACCGCCGCAGCGAGGAGATCATCGTCTCCGAGCTGCGTCGCCTGCTGCCCACCGCCCGCATCGTCGGCGAGGAGGGCGGGGAGCGCCCCGCCGCGGAGCACTCCGGTCCCGGGCAGGTCAGCTTCTACGTCGACCCGATCGACGGCACCAGCAACTTCGCCGCCGGCCTGCCGCTGTTCTGCATCTCGATCGGCGTCACGATCGGCGACGAGCTGGTCGCCGGAGTGATCGACGCGCCGGTGCTCGGCCAGGTCTTCGCCGCGGCCGACGGCCCCGCGACCTTGAACGGCCGGGAGATCACCCCGCGCGAGACGCGCCCCGCCCCCGACGCCCTCGTGCTCTCCGGCTACCCCGGCCAGCGCACGGGCTCCCGCTTCCCGGAGTACGCCGCGAACGCCGTCCGCACCCTCGAGGACTCGGTCTCCGCGGTGCGCCACCTGGGCTCCGCCGCGCTCGAGCTCGCCTACGTCGCCGCGGGATGGGCGGACGCCACCGCCCTGACCGCGATCAACTCCTGGGACGTCGCGGCCGGCTTCCACATCGTCCGCCGCGCCGGCGGCTCCCTGCGCACCTGGCCCGGGGAGAAGGCCGACGAGCGTCCCGACCACCTCCAGCCCGCCTACGTCGCCTGCACCGGCCAGGGGCGGCTCGAGGTGCTCGATGCGCTGCAGGACGAGCTGCAGGCTCTGCGGGTCCGGAGCCGAGCGTCCGCTCTGTGACCTTCGTCAAGAGGCCCGCCTCGATGCGACAGCATCCCTGGTGGGGTGCTAATCTGATGCGGTCGCCGAGCGACATGGGGCTATGGCGCAGTTGGTAGCGCGTCTCGTTCGCAATGAGAAGGTCGGGGGTTCGAATCCCCCTAGCTCCACAAAATCACCCCGCTGGTCTACGGACCGGCGGGGTTCTTCGTGCTCGCGAGCGGGACGGCCGCGGCGATGTCGCCATGGATTCCCTCCCGTCCCTTGCGCCTCGTCGTGTGACCGGGTTCACTCGGTCGTGCATCGGTCCGACGACACCGAGGGGGACACCATGACCGACGCACGCTCCACCTACGATCCCGACGGCGGGTACGACCCGGACGGCGGGTATGACCCCGATGGGGGCTACGACCCGGACGGCGGGTATGACCCGGATGGCGGGTACGACCCGGATAGCGGGTATGACCCGGACGGGGGGTACGACCCCGATGGCGGCTATGACCCGGACGGCGGGTACGACCCCGACAGCGGCCTGATCTGATCCGACCACGGTGCGGCGTCCGCGAGGAGCGGGCGCCGCACCGTCATGTCCGGACCGTCACGTCCGGCCCGTCAGTCCCGCGCCAGCAGCTCCCGCAGCACGGCCCGGTCATCGTGCGGCACGCGCTGCGTCCCCACCAGCTGCTCCGTCTCGTCGCCCTTGCCGGCCACCAGCACCACGTCGCCGCTGCGCGCCATCTCCCAGGCGGCGCGGATCGCATCGGCCCGGCGCGGCACCTCGATCGAGTCCGGGCAGCCCTCCCGCACCTCGGCGCGGATCCGGGCGGGCGGCTCCCGGCGCGGGTTGTCGTCGGTGAGGACGACGAGGTCCGCGAGTTCGGCCGCGATCTCGCCCATCGGGGCGCGCTTGGCCCGGTCGCGCTCCCCGCCGGCACCGACCACCAGGAGCACCCTGCCCTCGGTCCGGTCCCGCACCGCCGTGAGCGCTGTGCGCAGCGCCGCGGGGTTGTGCGCGGTGTCGACCATCGCGGTGACGCCGCCGCGGCGCCCTATCACCTCGAGCCGGCCCGGGGGAGGAGTCACCCCGGCCAGCGCCTCGGCCACCGTCCCGGGCCCCGCACCGAGGGCGATCACCGCGCTCGCCGCGAGCAGCAGGTTCATCACCGTCACCGCGTGCACCGTCGGCAGCAGCACCGGGAGACGCTGCGAGCCCACGCACAGCACCCCCTCGAGCCGCACCGCCCCGTCGGCCGCGGCGACCTCCTCGGCCTCCTCGAGCACCACGTCACCGCCGGGACCGACCGTCACCAGGCGCGCCCCGCGCCGCGCCGCCGCGTCCCGCACCAGATCCCCCTGCGCGCAGTCCGTCGCCAGCACCGCCACCCCGTCGGGCCGCAGGTGCTCCTCGAACAGCCGCAGCTTCGCGCCCCAGTACGCCTCGAGGCTGCCGTGCACGTCGAGATGGTCGCGCTCGAGCCCCGTGCACACCGCCACGTCGACCTCGACGTGCTCGAGCAGCCCGTCCTTGAGGATCCCCACGAAGGCCTCGAGCGAGATCGCCTCCGCACCGAGCGCGACCTGCTCGGCGATGAGGTCCGGCAGGAACTGCGCAGAGCGCCGGAACTGCGCGGGCCTCACCGCACCGTGTACGTCGTCGATCCCGGTCGAGTCGCAGCCGGCCGCGCGCAGCCCCGCCGCGCGCAGCAGCTGCAGGGTCGCGGTCGCGACGGTGGTCTTGCCGTTGGTGCCGGTGACTGCGCTGACGAGCGGGCGGCCGACGGGTGCGGTGACGGGCTGGATCATCGTTCTCCCCCTGGGACGACGGCAGCACGCGCGGACGGCGCACCGCTCTCATCCCACCACACGACCAGGGCCCGTCCCAGGCCCGGCACTCGTTATCAGGCCCCGGAGCGTGAGGGCGGGATCGGACGGAACCGTCCGCCCGCACCGCGGCTCAGCACCACGGCGCTCGCCGGAGCGACCTCGCACACGGTCTCCTCGAGATGCCGGGCCACCGCCGCGAGGGCCCGCCGTGCCGACTCGTCCTCCTCCGCCCGGGAGCTCGGATCCACGCCGAAGCGCAGCACCACCCGGCCGACGCGCCGGCCCGCGACGAGCGGCGCCTCGACGTCCTTCCGCTCCACGGCGTGGAGGGAGCCGAGCGCGAACGCGGCCTGCTCGAGCACGTCGGCGGGGGAGGAGCCGGTGCGCAGCGCACCGATCGGCAGGTGGAGGCGGTAGCTCGGCATCGTCCCAGGCTAGTCCCGCTCCGAGAGCTCCGGTACGCTCCGTGCGGGACGGGCCGCAGAGGACCGGGGGAGGGGACGCCGTGACTCGGAGCATCGTGCTGATCCACGCCGTGCGCTCCTCGCGCACCATGTGGAAGGGCCAGGTGCGCCGCCTGCGCGAGCGCGGCTACGAGGTGATCACCCCGGACCTGCCCGGCCACGGCGCCCGCCGCGGCGAGCCCTTCACCCTGGAGTCCGCGCTCGCCACGATCGACGAGGCCGTCTCCCGCTGCCAGCAGCCGCCGCTGCTCGTCGGCCTCTCGCTCGGCGGCTATCTCACCCTCCACTTCGCCGGCACGAACCCCGGCCGGCTCGCGGGCGTCGTCGCCGCGGACTGCACAATCGTTCCCGGTCCCGCGATGGCGCGGATGTACGGGCTGTGGATGACGATGAAGGACTGGCTGCCCGGCGACTCCGACGCCCGCGTCGCCCGCTCCTTCGCCCGGCGCCACACCCGCAAGGCCGCGAAGCGGTACTACGGCGGCGGCCGAGCCCACGGCGTGATCCGCACCGTGGTGCGCACGATCGGCGCCCTCGACCTGCTCGCCGACGTCGCCGCGATCGACGTGCCGATCACCTTCGTCAACGGCGAGCACGACCCCTTCCGCCGCCACGAGGCGCTGTTCGTCGAGGCCGCCCGCGACGGCGAGCTCGTGATCCTCCAGGACGCCGGGCACATCGCGAACCTCTCCCGTCCCAAGCGCTTCGCGAAGGTGCTGCACCGCTGCGCGGCGGCGACGGTGCCGGCGTGAGCGACCCCGCGGTTCCCGTCGGTTCCGGCCCTGCCGGGCACGCGCGCCCCTGGCCCGTCGTGCTCGTGCACGGCACCCGCACCTCGCACAGCCAGTGGGACCCGCAGGTGCCCGCGCTCCGCGCCGCCGGGCACCACGTCCTCGCCCCGGACCTGCCCGGGCACGGCGCACGCCGCGGCGAGAACTTCACCCTCGAGGCCGCGCAGTCCGTCATCGAGGGCGCCGCGCGCACCGCGCACGAGGCGACCGCTCTGCCCGTCCACCTCGTCGGCAGCTCGCTCGGCGGGCTGCTCGCCATCCGCTCCGCGGCGCGGCTCGGGGAGGCGGACCAGGCCGACTCCGGCACCGACAGGGCCGGCGCACCACCCGTCCTCGGCTCCCTCGTCGCCTGCGGCGCCGCGGTCCAGCCCACCCCGCTCACCGCCCGGCTCTACGCCCGCCTGATCACCGCCACCGACCTGCTGCCCGCGATGCGCACGGGCACCGAGGCCTTCCCCTTCACCTGGCTGCTGGGCCGGGACGGGGCCCGCGCGTACCTGCGCGGCGGACGGGCCGACATCGACGTGGTCGCCCCCGCCTTCGCCGCCGTCGCCTCCCTGGACCTGCGCGGCGAGCTGTCCCGCATCCCCGCGCCGGTGACCTTCCTCCACGGCCGCCTCGAACAGCTGCGCCTGCACGAGCGATCGTTCACGGCCGCCGCTCCGCAGGGCCGGCTCGAGCTGCTGCCCTACGGCAACCACATGCTGAACCTCGTCCGCGCCGAGCGCTTCACCCCGGACCTCCTGCGCGTCCTCGCCCGCGCCGAGCGGTCGAGGAGCGTCGGGACGACCTCGGACGGGGCGGGGCCCTAGTCTGGTCCCATGCACCACACCACCCTGCGCGTCGGCTTCGTGCCCGGCGTCGAGCCCGACCGCTTCCTGCGCCGCTGGAAGTCCGGACGTCGCGGCGCCTGGCTCGAGCTCGTCCCCGTGCCGCTGTCCCGCCAGACGGAGGCGCTGATCGGCGGCGAGGTCGACATGTGCTTCGTGCGCCTCCCGCTGCCGGAGGAGTCGGGCGAGCAGCTGCACCGGGTGGCGCTGTGGGAGGAGCGCGCCTGCGTGGTCGTCGGAGACGAGGACGTGCTGAGCCTGCAGGACGACATCGTCGAGGCCGACCTCGAGGGGCAGACCGAGATCCGACAGGAGCACCTCGACGATGCCGCCTCACGGATCGCCGTGGCCGCGAGCGGAGTCGGCTTCACGCGGGTCCCGCTCTCCCTCGCCCGCCTCCACCGTCGCAAGGACGCCGTCGCCCTCCCTCTGCGGGACGGCGAACCGACCCGCATCGCGCTCGCCTGGCCCCGCGCGGCCGACGACGAGATCCGCCAGGAGTTCGTCGGCGTCGTCCGCGGCCGCACCGCCCGCTCGAGCCGCTGACCGAGCCGCGCAGAGCGCCTGCGTCGCGCCTCCGCACGTGCCGACCGCGCACCCGCCCCGTCGGCCCCTGAATCCTCCGCCCACACCCGACCAGAGGAGAACCATGACCGAGCAGCCCCGCATGAACGTCGAGAGCTTCAACCTCGACCACCGCACCGTCGCCGCGCCCTACCTGCGCATCGCCGATCGCAAGGAGCTGCCCGGCGGCGACGTGCTCACCAAGTTCGACGTCCGCTTCACCCAGCCGAACCTCGCCCATCTCGAGTCCGAGACGGTCCACTCCCTCGAGCACATGATGGCCGAGCACATGCGCAACCACTCCGCGGACGTCCTGGACGTCTCCCCGATGGGCTGCCGCACCGGGTTCTACGTGCTGCTGGTGGGGGACCACGACGCAGACGGCTTCGCCCCGGTCCTCGAGGCGACCCTGCGGGACCTGCTCGCGGCAGACGAGGTCCCCGCCGCGAACGAGGTGCAGTGCGGCTGGGGCGCCCACCACAGCCTCGAGGGCGCCCAGGCCGCGGCCCGCGCCTTCCTCGAGGCGCGCGAGGAGTGGGGCACCGTCACCGCCTCCTGAGCCTGCCCCGCCGACGACGCAGCCCCGCCTCCCACGATCACGGGAGGCGGGGCTGCGTCGTCGAGCGTCCCGGCGGGCGGGGAGAGCGGGCTCAGCGCCCGCCGATCCCCTCTCGCACCGCGGCGAGCAGTCGTGCGGTGCGGGGATCGGTCGCGATCTCGTCGAGGCCGACGGGTCGGCCGGCCGGGTCCGCGAGCGGGATACGCCAGTTGGGGTACTCCTCGTCGGTGCCCGGCTGGTTCTGGATCCGCCGCTCGCCCACGCAGTCCACGAGCGAGACCCCGAGCAGCATCGACGGGGTGCGGGCCAGGTGCCGGTGCAGGGCGATCACCGTCTCCTCGACGTCGACTGCTGGACCCGGGGCCAGCAGCCCCTCGGCCCGCAGCACGTCCAGCACCTTCTCGCGTCCGGCGGCGTCGGTCGCGAGCTCCTCGTCCAGCGGCCGCTCCAGCAGCCCGAGCTCGTGGCGGAGGGTGACGTGGTCGCCGGCGAGATAGCCGGCCGTCGGCGGCAGGTCATGGGTGTTCACCGAGGCCATGCACAGGGTGCGGTAGTCCTCGGCGCGCAGCGGCTTCCCCTCGCCGTCGTACTCGAACCACAGGATCGAGGTGCCCATGATCCCGCGGTCCACCAGGTAGTCGCGCACCCACGGCTCGAAGGTGCCCAGGTCCTCGCCGACGACGAGGGTGCCCGAGCGCTGCGCCTCCAGCACGAGGATCCCGATCATCGCCTCGTGGTCGTAGGAGACGTAGGCGCCGTCGGCCGCCCGGTGCCCCTCGGGGATCCACCACAGCCGGAACAGGCCCAGCACGTGGTCGATCCGCAGCGCGCCGGCATGCCGCATCAGGGTGCGCAGCATGTCCCGCCACGGCCGGTAGGACGCCTCGCGCAGACGCTCCGGGTGCCAGGGCGGCTGCGACCAGTTCTGGCCCTGCTGGTTGTACTGATCGGCGGGGGCGCCGACGGTCGCGCCGCGCGCGAGCACGTCCTGCAGGGCCCAGGAGTCCGCACCGACCTGCTCCACGCCGACGGCGAGGTCGTGCATGATCCCGATCCGCATCCCGGCCTTGCGCGAGGCCGCCTGGGCGGCGGCCATCTGCTCGTCCAGCCACCACTGCACGCGGACGTGGAACTCGATCCGGTCGGCGAGCTCGGTCCGTGCCTGCTCGAGGACCGCCTCGTCGAGGTGCTGCAGCACGGTCTCCCCGGGCGTGCCGCGCACCGACTCCGCGATCGCGGACCACAGGGCGAAGTCCTCGAGCCCCTGCCCCTCCCGCGCCCGGTAGGCGTCGAGCAGCGCGGCCCGGCCCGCCGTCAGCGGCACCGCGAACAGCTCCTCGAGCGCCTCGAGCTTCGCCTCCAGCACGGCGTCGCGCTCGAGCCGGTCCCCGCGCGTGTTGCGGTCCGCGACCGTGCCGCGCAGCAGCTCGACCTTCTGACGGGCGACCTCGGTGAGGGAGCGGTGCTCGGGCACGTCCTCGATCCGCAGGTACAGCGGGGCGGTGAAGCGCCGGGTGACCGGGAGATAGGGGGAGGGCTCCACGGGCGGGGTCGGGTAGGAGGCGTGCAGCGGGTTCACCAGCAGGAAGTCCGCGCCGTGGCGGGCTCCTGTGATCGCGGCGAGGTCGCGCATGTCGGCGAGATCACCGATGCCCCAGGACCGCTCGGAGCGGACCGAGTACAGCTGCGCCTGGACGCCGAAGGCGCGCCGGGCCGCGTACTGCTCGTGGACGGTGAGCCGTGCCGGGGTGACCACGAGGTCCGCCTCGGCGGGACCGGCGGCGGTCTCGGCGACCAGCCGGTGCCAGCCCAGCGGCAGGCCCTCCGGCAGCAGGAAGCGGGCGCGGCCGCGCAGCGTGCCGTCGAGGTCGTGGGCGGGGGTGTGGTCCTCGCCCTGGACGAGGTCGACCCGGCCGCCCTCCTCGAGCAGGACGTGCACGGTGACGGGGGTGCCGTGGTCGACGTGCACGGGGACGCTCGATGCCCGGTCCTCGCGCATCACCGTCACGGGCGGGAGGGTGCGTTCCCACGGGGCGCGATCGCGGCGGGCGCGGACGGCGGCGATGTCCGCGTCGGAGGCGACCGGGGAGCCGAGCGCGGCGAGGATCGCGTGCAGGGTGGAGTCCGCGACATCCTTCTCGGTGCCGTCCCACCCCCAGTACCGGGTGCTGACACCGAGGTCGTGGGCGAGAGCTCGCAGCGCTGAGGAGTCCGTGGCCATGGCGTCATCGTAGCGGCGGGCAGGGGCCGTGATGCACCGGACTGCGGGGTTGCCGCACGGGATGCCGGCGCGCCCGCGGTCCGTCAGGTCCAGGACGGCAGCCACATCCGGTACTGCCACTGCTCCACGTCCAGCACCTGCCCGGTCCACACCGGCCAGAAGAACGCCGAGACCATCACGATGAGCACCAGCAGCGAGCCGACGAACAGCCCGCCGGCCAGGCGCCGCTCCCGCTCCGCGCCCGGCGGACCGATCACGAGGCTGAGCATGTAGGTCAGGCACAGGATCAGCCACGGCTCGAAGGCGATCGCGTAGAAGGTGAAGATGGTGCGGTCGGTGTACAGCAGCCACGGCAGGTAGCCGGCGACGATCCCCGACAGCGACGCCCACGCCCGCCCGTCGCGATGCACGATCCCGAGCACCACTGCGACGAGGATCGCCAGCGCTCCCAGCCACCAGATCAGCGGATTTCCGACGTCGAGGATGTGCGCGCCGCAGCGGGCGACCTCGCAGCCGTTCTCCCCGTAGTCGTAGGAGCGGTAGTAGAAGTTCGTCGGCCGCAGCTGCAGCAGCCAGCCCGCGGGATGCGCCGCGTACGGGTGCTCGGAGTCGAGGCCGACGTGGAAGTCGTAGGCCTGGCGGTGGTACAGCCACAGCGAGATCAGCGCATCGAGCGGACCGAACCCGGTGGCGACGCCCTCGTCGGCCGCGAGGTGCCGGTTGTACCCGATCGAGGAGGCGAACCAGCCGGCCCAGGAGACGAGGTAGGTCAGCAGCGCCGTGCCGACCACCGCGAAGAACGCGGGGATCGCGTCCTTCACCAGCCCGACGAGGAACCAGCGGGGCTGGGCGATCGTGCGGCGCGCCCACCAGTCCCACAGCACGGTCATGATCCCGAAGACCGCCACGAAGTACAGCCCCGACCACTTCACTGCGCAGGCCGCCCCCAGCAGCGCCCCGGCCAGGATCCGCCAGGGTCGCAGCCCGCCCGCGGCCCCGAGCGGGGGCGGCGCCTCGGAGGCCAGCTGCATCCGGGCGGCGGTCAGCGCGAGATGCTCCCGGAACCGGTCGCGGTCGATGAGCAGCGCGCCGAAGGCGGCGAGCACGAAGACCATCAGGAAGGGGTCCAGCAGGCTCGTGCGCGCATGGACGAGCGCCATCCCGTCCACGGCGAACAGGAGCCCCGCGATGAGGCCCGCGGTGGTGGAGCGGAACAGCCGCCGCGCGATGAAGGTCAGCATCAGCACCGCGAGGGAGCCGAGCACGGCGGAGGAGATCCGCCAGCCCCAGGGGCTGTCCGCTCCCAGCAGCGTCATGCCCGCGCCGATCAGCCACTTCCCGAGCGGCGGATGGACGACATAGGAGGCGGTCTCCTCGTAGGAGTCGACGTCCCCGGCCTCGAAGGCCGCATCGGGCTCCTCGGGCCAGTCCATCTCCACGCCCTGCTGGGTGAGGGTGAAGCCGTCCTTGACGTAGTAGGTCTCGTCGAAGATCAGCTCCCCGATGGAGCCCAGCCCCCACAGCCGCAGCACGAGCGCGAGGCCGAACACGGCCATCGCCCCGGCCCAGGCCATCCGCGAGACCGGCAGGTCGACGGCGCGCAGACGCCGGCGGTAGGAGGCCAGCAGCGCGCCCGGCTCGTCCTCGACGGCCGCACGACGACGGGCCCCCGCCGCGGACTCCTCCTCGGACAGCTCGGTGCGCACCCGGTCATGCTAGGTGATCGGCAGGCCGCGGCACGGACAGCACGCGGATCCCGACGGCGACGAGGGGACCGGCACCGACGGCACTAGCATGGCGGGATGCTCGAGCCCGGAGTCCTCACCCTCGCCGCCACCCCGATCGGGAACCCTCTGGACGCCTCGGTGCGCCTGCTGCGGGCGCTCGGCTCCGCGGACCTCATCGCCGCCGAGGACACCCGGCGCCTGCACCGGCTGATGACCGACCTCGAGGTCTCCACGAGCGCGAGGATCCTCTCCTACCACGAGCACAACGAGGCCGAGCGGACCGCGACGCTGCTCGAGGCGGTCCGTGCCGGGCAGCGGGTCCTCGTGGTCACCGACGCCGGGATGCCGGTGGTCTCCGATCCCGGCTTCGAGGCCGTGCGCGCCGCCGCGGAGGAGGGCCTGCCCGTCACGGTGATCCCCGGCCCGTCGGCCGTGCTCACCGCGCTCGCCGCCTCGGGGATCGCCCCGGACCGCTTCACCTTCGAGGGCTTCCCGCCCCGGCGCGGGGGCCGGCGCGCGAGCGCCCTCGAGCCGCTCGCGGGCGAGCGGCGCACCTTGGTCTTCTTCGAATCTCCGCGGCGCACCGCCGCGACCCTCGCCGCGATGGCGGAGGCCTTCGGCGAGGGCCGACGCGCGGCCGTGGCCCGCGAGCTGACCAAGACGCACGAGGAGATCTTGCGCGGCACCCTCGCCGAGCTGGTCCGTTGGGCGGAGGGCACCGAGGTGCTCGGCGAGATCGTGATCGTGGTCGCCGGGGCCGAGCCGGTCCTCGCCTCCGCCGAGGACCTCGTCGACGAGGTGCTCGAGCGGGCGGCCGCGGGGGAGCGGCTCAAGGACGCGGCGAAGGAGATCGCCCGGGCCCACGAGGGCGTGGGCGCGAGCGAGCTCTACGATCTCGCGCTCTCCGCCCGTCGGCGGTGAGGACGCCGGTGATGGGGCGCCGGGGGCGTGGGCGCCCCGTGGCGCGCCGGCGCTGCATGCGAGAACGCCCCCGGCACCAGGTGCCGGGGGCGTTCTCCAAGGTCCTGCGTGCGGGCCGTGCCCGCACGGGATCAGTCCTCGATCTGGAGGAGGCCGCGCTGGTAGGCCTTCGCGAGGCGGCGCGGGACGTTGGCGGTGCGGCCGCGGACCGTCACCTGCACGAGGTCGGCGCTGTTCGCCTTCCACTGCGAGCGGCGGGAGTGCGTGCGCGCACGGGACATCTTGAACTTGGGCACTGCCATGGGACGCTCCTTGGACGGTCCGGAGGATGAACGGCGTTGGCGTCCGTCCCGAGCAGCGACCCGAACCCGCTGCAGTGTCCGGGGACACGACGATCGGGGCGCTCGGGTGCACGAAAGGGCGCGCAACGACGACCCATCCTGCCACATCCGCATCGATTCCGCGCCCTCGCGCTCCGTGAGGTAGCACACCGGCGGTGCAGGACACGGCCGGTCGGGCGCCTCTGCGGCGCTGCGCGGCAGCGCGACGGCCGTCGGCCCCGCAGGCCACGGGGGCGCTCCCGAGGACACGGTGCGGAGCAGTGCGGCGACCCTCCTACGATGGTCGCATGCCGTCACCGCACGAGAACACCCCCGCCTCCGCGCTCCCGCCGGTGCGCGACCGCGAGGACATCGATCCGCGCGGGAAGAAGCGCGACCGCTCCTGGCCGCCCGCGCCCGAGCCGCTGCCGTACCCGGTGATCGACAACCACTGCCACCTCGACTTCGCCGACGGGGACACGCAGCTCAGCGTCCAGGACCACGTGGACCGCGCCGCCGCCGCCGGCATCGACGCGCAGATCACGATCGGCTCCGACCTCGAGGCGGTGCGCTGGACCGCGGCGCTGCTGGCCGCCCCGGACTGCCCGCCCTCCCTGCGCGGCGGGGTCGCCGTGCACCCCAACGAGGCGGCGCTGCACGCCCGCGGCCACGACCACGAGGGGCGCGGGATCGTCGGCCTCGACGCCGCGATCGCGGAGGTCTCGGAGCTGCTGCGCGGCCCCGGCATGGTCGTGGTGGGGGAGACGGGCCTGGACTGGTTCCGCACCTCCCGCAAGGACGAGCAGGCCCGCGAGGCGCAGATCTCCTCCTTCCGCGCCCACATCGCGCTCGCCAAGGAGCTCGACCTCCCGCTCCAGATCCACGACCGCGACGCGCACCGCGACGTGCTCGAGATCCTCGAGGCCGACGGCGCCCCCGAGCGGACCGTCTTCCACTGCTTCTCCGGCGACGCGGAGTTCGCGCGCGAGTGCGCGGACCGCGGCTGGTTCCTCTCCTTCGCCGGCACCCTCACCTTCAAGAACGCGACCGACCTCCGCGCCGCGCTCGCCGAGGTGGGCCTCGGACAGGTCATGGTCGAGACCGACGCGCCCTTCCTCACCCCCGTGCCCTATCGCGGCCGGCCGAACTCCTCCTATCTGATCCCGCTGACCATGGCGACGATCGCGGAGACCACCGGTGCCTCCCTCGAGGAGGCCTGCCGCGCGGTGCGGGCCACCACCCAGGACGTGTACGGCTGGCCCGAGGCGGTCGCGGCATGAGCACCGCCGGGCAGGACGGCGCCGACCTGCTGCTGACCCACCGCGACATCCGCGAGCTCGCCGAGGCCGCGGGGATCCGCCCCTCGAAGCAGCGCGGGCAGAACTTCGTGATGGACCCCAACACGGTGCGCACCATCGTCGGACGCGCCGGCGTCGAGCCCGGCCAGGCCGTGCTCGAGGTCGGGCCGGGTCTGGGATCCCTCACGCTCGGCCTGCTCGAGGCGCAGGCGGACGTCGTCGCCGTCGAGCTCGACCGCGGGCTCGCCGAGCTGCTCCCTCTCACCCTGCGCGCACGCGGCGTCGAAGAGGAGCGCTTCCGCCTCGTCCACGCCGACGCGCTCCAGGTCACCGAGCTGCCCGCGCTGCCCCGCGCGGGAGAGCCGACGATGCTGGTCGCGAACCTGCCCTACAACGTCGCCACCCCCATCCTGCTGACCATGCTGGAGCGCTTCGACTCGCTCCGCTCGGCGCTGGTCATGGTCCAGTCCGAGGTCGTCGACCGCCTCACCGCCGGACCCGGCTCCCGCACCTACGGCGGTCCGAGCGTGAAGGCCGCCTGGTACGGCCGCGCCGTCCACGCCGGACGGATCTCACGCCAGATCTTCTGGCCCGTCCCCAACGTCGACTCCGCCCTGGTGCAGCTGGTCCGCCACGAGGAGCCGCTCGGCAACGCGGCGGAGCGGGAGCAGGTCTTCGCCGTGATCGATGCGGCCTTCGCCCAGCGCCGCAAGACCCTGCGCGCCGCGCTCGCCGGCTGGGCGGGCACCGCGGCACGCGCCGAGGAGATCCTCCGCGCCGCCGGGATCGCCCCGTCGGCTCGCGGGGAGACCCTCGAGGTCGAGCAGTTCCGCGCCATCGCGCACGCCGCGGCGGAGCAGGCCGAGGGCGAGGTCGGGACGGACAGGGCGACGGAGCGTCACGCGCTCGAGGACGACGCGACGGGAGCCGAGGGGTGAGCGGCGCCCTCGAACGGGTGGTCGTGCGCGCCCCCGGCAAGATCAACCTGTCCCTGCACGTCGGCGGTGTGGACGGCCGCGGCTACCACGCGCTCGCGACGGTGTTCCAGGCGGTCGACCTCTACGAGATCGTCACGGCGACCCGCGCCGACGAGATGGGCCTCGAGATCACCTCCGAGGTGCCGGGGGAGGTGCCGCTGGACGGCACCAACCTCGCCCTGCGCGCCGCGGAGCTGCTGCGCACCGAGTGCGGCGTGCGGGAGGCGGCGGCGCTCCACGTCCGCAAGCAGGTCCCCGTCGCCGGCGGCATGGCGGGCGGCTCGGCCGATGCGGCCGCGGTGCTCGTGGCGCTGGACCGGCTATGGGAGCTGGGCCTCGGCGCCGAGGCGCTGCGCACGCTCGGGGCACGGCTCGGCGCCGACGTGCCCTTCTCGATGCTCGGCCACACCGCGCTCGGCCGCGGCAACGGCGCGGACCTCACCACGGTGCTCACCCACGGCCGATGGACCTGGCTGCTCGCCGTCCCCGGCGGGCACCTCTCCACCCCGGAGGTCTTCCGGTGCTTCGACGAGCTCGTGCTCGCGGGCGGCCGGGTGCCGCCGGAGCGACCCGAGATCGACGAGCGACAGCTCCAGGCGCTCAGCGGCGGCAACCTCGAGCTGCTCGCCGACACCCTCCATAACGACCTCCAGGCCGCGGCGTTCGCCCTGCATCCCCGGCTCGAGGAGGTCGTCGAGGCCGCCGAGCGGCTCGGCGCGATCGGCGCGATCGTCAGCGGCTCCGGGCCGACGGTCGCCGCGCTGGTCGAGGACGAGGCCGCCGCGCGCACCATCGCGGCAGGCCTGACGGAGGCTGGTCTGGCGGAGTCCTGCCTGATCGCGCGGGGCTCGGCGCCCGGCGCGAGCGTGCTCGAGGAGAGCTGAGCCGGGCTGCGGATTGCCCTGCTCCGAGCGTGCTCGAGGAGTGCTGAGCCGGGCTGCGGCCTGCCCCTCCGAGCGCGGCCCCGTCCGGGTGCGGCATGGACGGTTCCTCCCCAGAGCAGGTTCATCCACAGCGTCGTGTCGAGGGTTCCTCCCCACGTGCCGGGTTTCCACAGTGCGCTGTCCACAATTCTGCGCGGAAGATCTTGGACGGCATCCGAGTTATCCACAGGAATCGACGTTGTTTGACATTCCGCCTAGGATTCAAACGCGCAGTTTAGGGCCCGGGGTGGGTGTGACTCTGCAGGTCGATGCGCGGGTCCTGGTGCTGCTGCCTGCCGCGACCGCTCACCTCCCCTCCCCATGGCCCGGTTATCCACACCGCGAAGTTCCTGGTCGGTAGCTTCATCGTGACTCTTCTGTTTCTCGAAGAGCCGTGCGAAAATCGAGGCATGTCGAAAGAATCCTCGAACGAGCGCGAGATCGCCGAAGGTGTCGCAGGTGCCTTCGGCGGTCACGGCCGCCCGTCCGGGGAGCACGGCCTCCTGTCCGGGGATCCGGCCGGCGAGCTCCCTCCTCGTGCGGACCGGCCGATCCGGATCGACGCCGAGCAGCTGACCATCGGCGAGCTCGACCTCCTCGCTGCCCGCGAGGTCCTCGCCGAGCTCGGTGCGCGGGGCTCCGCGCCCCTGGACTCGCTGGACATCGACGGGACGATGACTCTCCTCGAGGCCATCGTCGGCCTGGAGGGAGCGCTCGAGTCGCTGCGCACGCGGACGGTGGTGCACCTCGAGGATGAAGTGAAGGCGGACTGCCTCCGACGGGAGGAGAGCCCCAGACAGGCCGCGCTGGTGGCCCGCGCCGAAGCAGCGCGGGCGCTGAAGTCCTCTCGCGCGGTCGCAGGGCGCACGCTCGCGACCTCCCGCCGGCTGGTCCGCAGCATGCCCGGGATGATCTCGGCGCTCTCCTCCGCGCGCATGCTCCCGCAGTCCGCCCACAAGGTCGGCTCGGTCCTCGGCCCGGCGACCCCGGAGCAGCGCCGACAGGTCGATACGATCCTCACCTCCCGGCTCGCCGAGCTCGAAGGATGCGGGCCTCAGCAGTGGGGCGACGAGGCGGCGAAGGTCCTCCACGCCCTCGACCCTGCCGGTGCCGCCGCGCGCCACCAGGCCGCGAAGCGGGAGCGGCACGTGACGGTGCGGCGCACCGACCACGGGATGGCGCGGATCACCGCCCTCGTCCCCGGCATCGACGGCGCTCGGATCCGCAAGGGACTCGACGTCGCGGCCGAGAGCGCCCGCGCCCAGGGCGACCGGCGCGGCCACCAGCAGATCATGGCCGACCTCTTCGCCGACACGCTGATCGGCCGCGGAGACGGCATCGACCCCACGACGCTCGATGTCGGGATCGTCATCACCGACCGCTCCCTCCTCGCCCCCGCGCACGCCGATGCCGCCCTGGTCGAGGGATTCGGGTCCGTGCCCTACGACCATGTGCGCGAGGAGATGCTCCGCGCGGCCCAGGCCGAGGAGGACACCGACCTCGCCCTCACGATCCGTCAGCTCTACGCCGATCTCGACCACGGCGACCTGGTCGCGGTGGAGTCACGATCGCGGACGTTCCCCGCGGCGCTGACCAGGTTCCTCACCCTCGCCCACCAGACCTGCCGCGGACCCCACTGCGACGCTCCGATACGGCAGATCGACCACATCACCCCCTGGTCGCAGGGCGGAGAGACGTCCCTCGACAACGGGAACGGCCTCTGCGCCGCATGCAACCAGAAGGAGCTCGCCGGGGAGACCGCACGCGTGGTCCGCGACGAGGACGGCGTGCGCCGCACCGTCCGCTGGACCACCCGTCACGGCCGCAGCGCGACCCGCGGGGCGATCAACCTCGATCCGCTCGGCACCTACCGACGACGATGCGCATCCGCGAGTCGCGCATCCGACACCGATGTTCCGAGAAGCCCCGCGACGGCAGAGCATGCGGCGAGGGAGCGGATGACGGAGCACCGCACGACCGGCGAGCGCGCGGACCGCCGATGCGACGCGATCAGCCCTGGGAACAGTGGGCGCGAGAGACTGCCGCTGGCGAACGACGAGTCCGGAGATCTGATGACCCTGCAGCGCGCGCTCACGGATCTGCGCCTGCGGCTCACGGACATCCCGGATCCACACCGGATCCACCGTCTCCCGGGCTACCCGGGTGACTGGATCGTGCGACGCGGCAGTCGGGGGAGATAGTCAGGAGGAGATGAGCAGATCCGGGAATCGAGGATCCCGAGTGCCGTGCGCCGGCCGACCTCAGCCGGGCGTCGACGCTCAGCCGAGCTGCTCGGACAGCTCCAGCCAGCGCTCCTCGAGCTCCTCGTTCTCCCGCTCGACCTCCTGCAGCTGCGCGGTGATCTCCTGCAGCCCCTGGTAGTCCGACTGGTCGTGCCCGGCGAGCTTCGCGTGCAGGGACTCCGTCTGCTTCTCGAGCTTCTGCATCCGCCGCTCGATCGCGCCGAGCTCCTTCTGCGCCGCATGCGCCTCGGCGCCGGCGAGGGCGGGAGCACCCGCGGAGCTGCCGCCGGACCCGGAGCCGGCAGCGCCGGAGGAGCCCGCGCCGGTCGCCCTGCCCGAGGCCGAACCCGCCGCGGCCTCCTCGCTCGCGGCGCGCAGCGCGAGATACTGCTCCACACCGCCCGGCACGTGCCGCACCGTGCCGTCCAGCACCGCGTACTGCGTGTCCGTGATGCGCTCGAGCAGGTAGCGGTCGTGCGAGACCACCAGCAGCGGCCCGGGCCAGGTGTCCAGCAGGTCCTCCATCGCCGCGAGCATGTCCGTGTCCATGTCGTTGGTCGGCTCGTCCAGCACCAGCACGTTCGGCTCCTCGAGCAGCGTCAGCAGCAGGTCGAGCCGACGCTGCTGACCACCCGAGAGCGCCTTGACCTGCACCTTCTGATGCGCCGCGGTGAAGCCCAGACGCTCGAGCAGCTGACCGGGGGAGACCTCGTCCTTGCCGGCCGTGAACGTGGTGCGGTATCGCCCCACGACATCGCTGACCCGGGAGTCCAGATGCTCCTGCAGCCCCTCGAGCCGCTGGGAGACCTGCCGCACCGTCACGGTCTTGCCGCGCTTGACCCGCCCGGCGAGCGGCTCGAGGTCCCCGGTGATCAGCGCGAGCAGCGTCGACTTCCCGGCCCCGTTCGGGCCGAGGATCCCGATCCGGTCCGCCGGGCCGATGTGCAGGGTCACGTCCTCCAGCACGGTCGTGCCGCCGTAGCCGGCGTCGACGTCGAGCACGTCGATCACGTCGCGGCCCAGCCGCGAGGTCGCC
Source organism: Brachybacterium sp. HMSC06H03 (assembly GCF_001807385.1). Lineage (NCBI taxonomy): Bacteria > Bacillati > Actinomycetota > Actinomycetes > Micrococcales > Dermabacteraceae > Brachybacterium > Brachybacterium sp. HMSC06H03. Next base: position 18,144 of record NZ_KV788691.1, read on the forward strand.
AGCTGGGTCAGCGCGACCGTGTCGCGCACGGGCGGCTCGCCGGCGATGAGCTCGTTCGCCGCGTCGATGCGGAACTTCGGCTTCGAGGTCCGCGCCGGCGCGCCGCGACGCAGCCACGCGAGCTCCTTGCGCATCAGGTTCTGCCGCTTCGACTCGATCGCGGCGGCCTGTCGGTCTCGCTCGACCCGCTGCAGGACGTAGGCGGCGTACCCTCCCTCGAAGGGCTCGACGATCCCGTCGTGCACCTCCCACATCCGGGTGCACACCGCGTCGAGGAACCAGCGATCGTGGGTGATGACCACCAGCCCGCCGTCCTTCTCGCTCCAGCGCCGCCGCAGGTGCTCGGCGAGCCAGGCGATGCCCTCGACGTCGAGATGGTTCGTCGGCTCGTCCAGCAGCAGCACGTCCCAGTCGCCGACCAGCAGCTCCGCCAGGTGCACGCGGCGCAGCTGCCCGCCCGAGAGGTCCGTGAGCGGCGCGTCGAGAGCGATGCCGCCGAGCAGACCCGCGAGCACATCGCGGATCCGCGCGTCGGAGGCCCATTCGTACTCGGGCCGGTCGCCCACCACGCGGTCGCGCACGCTCGCCCCGACCGTCGCCTCGTCCTGCTGGGTCAGGACGCCGAGGCGCACCCCGCCCCTGACCGTCACCCGTCCCTCGTCAGGCTCCTGCGCGCGGGAGAGCAGGCGCAGCAGAGTCGACTTGCCGTCGCCGTTGCGGCCGACGACGCCGATGCGGTCGCCCTCGTCGATGCCGACGGTGACGTCGTCGAGCAGCACGCGATCGGGCAGCGCGACGTGGAGGGACTGGGTGCCGAGCAGATGAGCCATGCGGGTGGGGTCCTCCTGGGGGACGGGGAGCGGAGTCGGAGGGGGAGTGTCGGGGCGGCGCGGGAGCGGACGCTCACCGGGTGCCGTGCGCCGGCCTCAGGCTCCGAGGGGGTCGTCGGACTCGAAGGTGAGCAGCAGGGTGCGGAGCATGCCCGCGAGCTCCGCCTGCTCGGCCGCGGCGAGCGGGCCGAGCAGCTCCCGCTCCGCCTCGAGCAGGCGCTCCATCGCGGCGTCGACACGGGCCACGCCGTCGGGGCGCAGCCGCACCTCGACCGCTCGGCCGTCGTGCGGGCTGCGGTTCTTCGAGACCAGGCCGCGGGTGACCAGCTTGTCGATGCGGGTGGTCATGGTGCCGCTGGTCACGAGCGTCTCGTGCATGAGCGCGCCGGGGGAGAGGGCGTCCTCGCCGCTGCGGCGCAGGGCGGAGAGCATGTCGAACTCCCAGCCCTCGAGCCCCGCCTCGGAGAAGGCCTCGCGTCGGGCGATCTCGAGATAGCGGGTCAGTCGCGAGACGCGGGAGAGGACCGCGAGCGGCGAGACGTCGAGGTCCTCGCGCGCGAGCTCCCAGCCCGCGAGGACGCGGTCGACCTCGTCATGGGGCGGCGCGGCGTCGTGCGCAGGCGTGGTGGGCATGGGGCGAGTCTAGGTTCTCGGTCCGGGCCGCGGTCGACACGGGTGACACGGGCGACGCAGACGATGTGCCGCTCAGGCCGCGCAGCTCAGCCCTTCGTCTCCCCGCGCAGCTCGGGATTCTTCTCCAGCGAGCTCAGCCCGAACCAGGAGAGGTTCACCATCCGCGCGGCGACGACCTCCTTCGAGGGCTTGCGGGTCTCGAGCCACCACTGGCCGGTGTAGGCGACCATGCCCACCAGCATCTGCGCGTACAGCGCGGCGTCCTTGATCGGGTACGAGTGCAGCCGCAGCTGCCTCGCCAGGATCACCTCGACGCGGCGCGAGACGTCTGTGAGCAGGGAGGAGAAGGTCCCCACGGAATGGCTGACGGGGGAGTCGCGCACGAGGATCCGGAAGCCGTCCTCGTTCTCGTCGATGTAGGCGAGGAAGGCCAGCGCCGCTCGCTCCATCAGCATCCGCGGATGGGCGCGCTGATCGGAGAGGGACTCCTCGAGCGCGGTGAGCAGGGTGGAGACCTCGCGGTCCACGACCACCGCGTACAGGCCCTCCTTGCCGCCGAAGTGCTCGTAGACGATCGGCTTGGAGACCTTCGCACGCGAGGCGATCTCCTCGACCGCGGTCATGTCGAAGCCCTTCTCGGCGAACACCCGCCGGCCGACGAGCACGAGCTGCTCCCGCCGCTCCTTGCCCGTCATCCGGGTCGACCGACCGCGAGGGGCCCCGTTCTCCGCCATGCGGGGAGTCTCCCACACGGCGACCGCACGGTGACCGGCGGGTCAGCGGAGCCCCGAGAGCGTCGACGGGGCGCTGGTCGAGGCCGCCCGGGCGGTAGGATCGCCCCGCGTCCGTGCGCCCGTCGGCTCCGTCCGGCGGTGCCCCGCGTCTGCTCGCAGGCGCTCCGCGACGGGCGCGCTCCGCCATGGTGTAATCGGCAACACCTCAGATTTTGGTTCTGAAGTTTCAGGTTCGAGTCCTGATGGCGGAACGCTCACCGTCCTCCGGGGCGGCGCGGCCGACACCCGTCGATCCCACCCTCGATCTCTAGGAGCTGCCGACGTGGCCACTGCCGAGACCACCGCACCCGTCGCCGTCATCGTCCTGGCCGCCGGCGCCGGGACCCGCATGAAGTCCCGCACCCCCAAGGTGCTCCACGAGATCGGCGGTCGCTCGCTCCTCGTGCACGCGCTCACCGCCGCCGAGGGCACCGGCCCGGGCGAGCTCGTCGTCGTGCTGCGCCACGAGCGCGAGCGCGTCGCCGAGCACCTCGCCGAGCACGCCTCCGAGGTGCGGGTCGCCGACCAGGACGAGATCCCCGGCACCGGCCGCGCCGTCCAGTGCGGCCTCGAGCAGGTCACCGCGGCCGAGGGCACCGTGCTGGTCACCTACGGCGACGTGCCGCTGCTGGACCCCGCGACGCTGCGCGAGCTGGTCGCCGCCCACGAGGCCGAGGGCGCCGCCGTCACCGTGCTCAGCGCCCGCGTCCCCGATCCCGCCGGCTACGGCCGCATCCTGCGCAGCGAGGACGGCTCCGAGGTGCTCGGCATCGTCGAGCACAAGGACGCGACCGACGAGCAGCGCACGATCGACGAGATCAACTCCGGCATCTACGCCTTCGACCTCGCCGTGCTCCGCGACGCGCTCGGCCGCACCACGACCGACAACGCCCAGGGCGAGATGTACCTCACCGACGTCCTCTCGATCGCGCGGGCCGACGGCCGCTCCGTGCGGGCCGTGGTGACCGAGGACGTGATGATGGTCGAGGGAGTCAACGACCGCGTCCAGCTCGCCCAGCTCGGCGCCGAGATGAACCGCCGCATCCTCGAGCGCCACATGCGCGCCGGCGTCACGATCGTCGACCCTGCCACCACCTGGATCGACGCCGACGTCACCATCGGCCAGGATGCGACGATCCTCCCCGGCGTCCAGCTGCACGGCGCCAGCGACATCGGCGCCGAGGCCGTGATCGGCCCGGACACCACCCTGCGCGACACCGAGGTCGGCGCCGGCGCCGAGGTGGTCCGCTCCCATGCGCTGCTCGCCGTGATCGGCGAGGGCGCGACCGTCGGCCCCTTCTCCTACCTGCGCGTCGGCACGGACCTCGGCGCGAAGGGCAAGATCGGCGGCTTCGTCGAGACGAAGAACGCGGTGATCGGCGAGGGCGCGAAGGTGCCCCACCTCAGCTACGTCGGCGACGCCGAGATCGGCGAGGGCACCAACATCGGCGCCGGCACGATCGTGGCGAACTACGACGGGGTGGACAAGCACCGCACCACCGTCGGCCGCCACGTGCGCGTGGGCTCGGACAACGTGCTCGTCGCCCCGGTCACGATCGGCGACGGCGCCGCGACCGGCGCCGGCACCACCGTGCGCAAGGACGTCCCCGCCGGAGCGCTGGGCGTGAACGCTGTCTCGCAGCGGAACATGGAAGGATGGACCCTGCGACGGCGTGCGGGGACCCCGGCCGAGAGCGCGGCCCGGGCCGCCCTCGACGCCGAGCAGGGGTCCGCGGCACAGACGCCCGCAGGAACTGCCGCCGAGGAGCACAAGGAGCACGAGCAGCGATGAGCGGAATCGTCACCACCGGGGAGAAGCGACTGGTCCTCGCCTCAGGACGGGCCCACCCGGTGCTCGCCCAGGAGGTCGCCGAGGAGCTCGGCGTCGAGGTCCTCCCCATGGACGCCTGGGACTTCGCCAACGGGGAGATCTACGTGCGCTACGGCGAGTCCGTGCGCGGCACCGACGTCTTCGTGCTCCAGTCCCACCCTGCTCCGATCAACACCTGGGTGATGGAGCACCTCATCATGATCGACGCGCTCAAGCGCGCCTCCGCCAAGCGCATCACCGCCATCGCGCCGAGCTTCCCCTACGCCCGCCAGGACAAGAAGCACCGCGGCCGCGAGCCGATCTCCGCCCGCCTCATGGCGGACCTCTACGAGACCGCGGGCGTGGACCGCATGATCTCCGTGGACCTCCACGCCCCGCAGGTGCAGGGCTACTTCAACCGGCCGCTGGACCACCTGATGGCGCTGCCGATCCTCGCCGACTACGTGCAGAGGAAGTACGGCGAGGAGGACATCGCCGTGGTCTCCCCGGACGCCGGCCGGATCCGCGTCGCGGAGCAGTGGTCCAAGCGTCTCGGCGGCGTGAACCTCGCCTTCATCCACAAGACCCGCGACACGACGCGCCCCAACCAGGCCGTCGCCAAGCGTGTGATCGGCGACGTCACGGGGAAGACCTGCATCCTCGTCGACGACATGATCGACACCGCCGGCACCATCGTGCAGGCCTCCGACGCGCTGATCGCCAACGGCGCCGCCTCCGTCGTCATCGCCACCACCCACCCGATCCTCTCGGACCCGGCGACCGAGCGGCTGAAGAACTCCCAGGTGCGCGAGGTCGTGTGCACGAACACCCTCCCGGTCCCGCCGGAGAAGCAGTTCGACCGCCTCACCCAGCTCTCCATCGCCCCGCTCCTGGCGCGGGCGATCCGCGCCGTGTTCGACGACGGCTCGGTGACGAGCCTCTTCGACGGCGAGGTCTGAGCCGGCTGTTCCTGCGGGCGCGGCGCGCTGCGGCGCACCCGCGCCGTCCGCACGGGCGACAGGAAGCGGCCCCGTTCCCTCCGGGGAGCGGGGCCGCTTCGTCGTGCGGTGGGTGGGGCCGGGGCTCAGATCAGGAACCGGTTGCCCTTGACGAGCCGGCTCCACTGCCTGCCGAGGCCGATGTGGTCACCGGCGGCCAGGCCCGCCATCGCGAGGACGGCGACCGCGAGCAGCAGGTGGGTGTCGTAGAGCGGGTTGGTCGACATCGGGAACGCGGCGAGGTACATGAGCGTGTACATCGCGGCGGCCGAGACGGCGGCGACGCGGGTGCCGATGCCGAGCATGAACGCCAGGCCCACGCCGAGCAGGCCGAGCATGAACAGCACGTCCGTGAGCGGGTTGATCGAGAGGAAGGCGCTCCACACGCCCGCGAAGGGGTTGCCGCCCTCGATCGAGCCGCCGAGGAAGCCGGCGGTGGGGGAGCCGCCGTTCAGCCAGGCGCTCTCGGGCGGGGTCGCGAAGCCGAGGCCGAAGGTCTTGTCCAGGAAGGCCCACAGGAAGGTGAAGCCGACCATCAGGCGCGTCACGCCCAGGAGCGTGTAGCCCCAGCCGGCCTTCCGCGTGGCGGTCAGCTCGGCGGCGGCGGGGCGGGCGGGAGTCGCAGCGGCGGGGGCGGCGGCGGAGGCGCTCACGGCAGGTGCCTTTCGGTGTCGACCCGGTCGGTGCCCGGATCTCGGTGATGTCGATGATGACCATGTCAGCGGTGTCGTCCTGACAAGAACAACGGTAGGCCCGACCGGCCGGTCCGCGCGGGGACCAAGGTCACCGATTCGTCGCTCTGACCTGCAGGGACGTAGGTCCAGTTGGGGAACGGAGCGGGTGGAGGTCGGGGTGGGGCGGCGCGGTGCTGGGTCTCCTCCTCGTGCGGCGCCGCTCACGTCCGTTCGATTCCCCGAAGCCCAGGGGAGGACTGCGTGGTACTGTCTGCGCGTCACTTCGGCGAGGGAGGGGGCTCTGCCCCCTCCGTGATCGACGCGGTGCGGATCTCCGGGAGGCGTGCCCTCCCTGTGCCCCGTGGCGTCGCTCATCGCCGAGCCCCGCATCCACGAGGAGCACCACCATGGCTGAGAAGCTGAACGTCGAACTGCGCGAGGACTTCGGCAAGGGCGCTGCCCGCCGTCTGCGCGCCGAGAGTCGCGTCCCCGCCGTCCTGTACGGCCACGGCGAGGCCCCGCTGCACCTGTCGCTGCCCGGTCACGAGACCGCGCTCGCGGCCCGCAACCCCAACGCCCTCCTCGAGCTGCAGCTCGCCGACGGCACCTCCCACCTGGCCCTGATCAAGGAGATCCAGCGCCACCCGCTCAAGCGCACGCTGAACCACCTCGATCTGATCATCGTCAAGAAGGGCGAGAAGGTCGAGGTCGACATCCCCGTCGTCCTGGCCGGTGAGGCCGTGTCCCCCGCGGTCGCGATGGTCGACCTGCAGTCCCTGACCCTCTCGGTCGACGCGCTCAAGGTCCCCGAGCAGATCGAGATCGACGTCGAGGGCAAGGAGGAGGGCTACCAGCTCTTCGCCGGCGACGTCGTCCTCCCGGGCGACGCCGAGCTCGTCACCGACGCCGAGATCCTCGTGGTCTCCGTCATGGTGCCGCACGTGGCCGAGGAGGACCTCGAGCCGGTCGTCGACGAGGACGCCGAGGGCGCCGAGGGCGAGACCGAGGCCGAGGGCGCCGAGTCCTCCGAGGGCTCCGAGGAGGAGTGACCCCTCCGGGACGGGGAGCGCGGGCAGGACGCCCGTCGGCTCCCCGTCCCGCTCCGTTGCTCACACACCGCCTGCCGGGGCGTCGCGCATCGCGCGGCGCCCCGGTACGGTGTCCGGGGTCGTGCGCCGCCGCGCACCGGTGAGAACGAGGAGCATCATGACCGTGAGCGAGCGCCGCCCCGGGCCGTACCTGGTGGTGGGCCTGGGCAACCCCGGCCCGAAGTACGCCGCGACCAGGCACAACATCGGCCAGATGGTCCTGGACCACATCGCCGACGCCGCCGGCGGGCGATTCGCCGCCGCCAAGCGGGCGCAGGCCGTCGTGCTGGAGGGACGCCTCGGCGCCCCCGGCGCCGGCGAGCGGGTGATCCTCGCGAAGACCACCACCTACATGAACGTCTCCGGCGGTCCGGTGAAGGCGCTGGCCGCGTACTACGGCATCGACCCCGAGCAGGTCGTCGTCGTCCACGACGAGGTCGACATCCCCTTCGACGCGGTGCGCCTGAAGCGCGGCGGCGGCGAGGGCGGCCACAACGGCCTGCGCGACATCTCCAAGGCGCTGGGCACCAAGGACTATCTGCGCGTCCGCGTCGGGGTGGGCCGGCCTCCGGGCGGCCGCGACACCGCCGACCACGTGCTCGCCCCCTTCACCTCCACCGAGCGCCGCACGCTCGAGCTGCTGATCTCGGACGCCGCTGACGCCGTCGAGGCCGTCGTCCTCGAGGGCCTCACCGCCGCTCAGCAGCGCTTCCACTCCCGGGAGGACCGATGACCGCACCGACCGACGCCGCACGCACCGGCCGGGCCGCCGGCGCAGGCCCCGATGCCGTGGGCGTCGAGCGGTCCGCCCCGCCGCTCGCCCCGCTGCTCGCGCGCCTCGCCGAGGGCGCCGACCTCACCGCGATCCGCGAGCTCGTCGAGTCCGCCGGCGCGGACGAGGACCGTGGCCCGGGCGGGGACATCGTCGCCGCGACCGCGCTGTTCCCCTTCGCCGTCGCGGACCTCGCACGACGCGCGAGCGCCGAGTCGCCGCTGGTCGTGGTCACCTCCACCACCCGCGCCGCCGAGGATCTCCGGGCGGCGCTGAGCGTCCTCGTCGGCACCGCGCACGTCGCCGAGCTGCCCGCCTGGGAGACCCTGCCGCATGAGCGGCTCTCCCCGCGCGCCGACACCGTCGCCAAGCGCTTGAAGACCCTGCGCCGCATCGCCCATCCGGAGACCGAGGACCCGGTGCACGTGCTGCTGATGCCCGTGCGCTCCCTGCTCCAGCCGATCGCGACCGGCCTCGGCGACCTCCGTCCCGTCCGGGCGCTGGTGGGGGAGGAGCGCCCCCTCGAGGACCTGGAGCAGGAGCTCGTCGACGCCGCCTACGTGCGCGTGGACATGGTCGAGAAGCGCGGCGAGTTCGCGGTGCGCGGCGGGATCCTGGACGTCTTCCCGCCCACCGAGCCGCATCCCGTGCGCGTGGACCTCTTCGGGGACGAGATCGATGACGTGCGGTACTTCGCCGTCGCCGACCAGCGCTCGCTCGATCCCGTCCCGCACGGGCTCGACGCCCCGCCCTGCCGCGAGATCCTGCTGACCCCTTCAGTGCGCGAGCGCGCCCGCGCCCGCGCCGAGGAGCTGCCCGGCGTGCGCGACCTGCTGCTGCGCATCGCCGACGGCATCGCCGCCGACGGCATGGAATCCCTCAGCCCCGTCCTCGTGGACGGCATGGAGCAGGTCGCCGACGTGCTCCCCGCCGGCGCCCGCTTCCTCGTCCTCGACCCGGAGAAGGCCCGCGCCCGCTCCGAGGAGCTCGTCGCCACGACCGACGAGTTCCTCGCCGCCGCCTGGTCCAGCGCCGCCGCCGGCGGCGGACTCCCGATCGACGTGGGGGCGGCGAGCTTCGTGCCCCTGTCGGAGGCGAAGGGCCACGCCCGCGAGGGCGGCCGCGCCTGGTTCACCCTGGCCGCCTTCGGCCTCGACGCCGACCTCGACCTGACCACCTCCGGCACGTCCACCCACCCCGGCTACTCCGGCAAGCCCGCCGACGCCGCGAAGGAGCTCGAGCGCCGCCGCGCCGACGGCTGGTCCGTCGTCGCGACCATGGCCGGCACGGGCGGGGCCCGCCACGCGGCCGAGAACCTCCGCGGCGAGGGCATGGCGACCGTCTTCGCCGAGCGGCTCGAGGGACCCGTCGAGCCCGGCGAGGCCGTCGTCACGGTCGGCCCCTTCGCTGAGGGGCTCGTCGCCGAGGACCTGAAGCTGGTCCTCGCCTCCGAGCGCGACCTCACCGGCAAGTCCGGGGCGCGCCGCGGCGAGGAGCGGAGGATGCCCTCCCGCCGCCGCAACGTCGTCGACCCGCTCCAGCTGCGGCCCGGCGACCACGTCGTCCACGCCCACCACGGCGTGGGCCGCTTCGTGGAGATGACCAGCCGCACCGTCGGCACCGGCGCGAAGCGCACCACCCGCGAGTACCTCGTCATCGAGTACGCGGCCTCGAAGAAGGGCCAGCCCGGCGACCGGCTCTACGTCCCCTCCGACCAGCTCGATCAGGTCACCAAGTACGTCGGCGGCGAGGAGCCGTCCGTCAACCGCATGGGCGGCGCCGACTGGGCGAAGACCAAGTCGAAGGCCCGCAAGGCGATCCGCGAGATCGCCGACGAGCTGGTGCGCCTGTACTCCGCCCGGCAGTCCGCGCCCGGCCACGCCTTCGGCCCCGACACCCCCTGGCAGCGGGAGCTCGAGGACTCCTTCGAGTTCGTCGAGACCCCGGACCAGCTCTCCACCATCGAGGACGTCAAGAAGGACATGGAGAAGCCGGTCCCGATGGACCGCCTGATCCTCGGCGACGTCGGCTACGGGAAGACGGAGATCGCGGTGCGCGCCGCCTTCAAGGCCGTCCAGGACGGCAAGCAGGTCGCCGTGCTCGCCCCGACGACGCTGCTGGCCCAGCAGCATCTCGACACCTTCTCCGAGCGGTACACGGGTTTCCCCGTGACCGTGAAGGGGCTCAGCCGCTTCCAGTCCGCCGCCGACTCCGAGGCGACGGTCGAGGGTCTGCGCGAGGGGAGCGTCGACGTCGTGATCGGCACCCACCGCCTGCTCACCGGCAACGTGCGCTTCAAGGACCTGGGTCTGCTGATCATCGACGAGGAGCAGCGCTTCGGCGTCGAGCACAAGGAGACGCTCAAGGCGCTGCGCACGAACGTGGATGTGCTGTCCATGTCGGCGACCCCCATCCCGCGCACGCTCGAGATGGCCGTGACCGGCATCCGGGAGATGTCCATCCTCGCGACCCCGCCCGAGGAGCGCCATCCGGTGCTGACCTACGTCGGCGCCGATGAGGATCGCCAGATCGCCGCCGCGGTCCGGCGCGAGCTGCTGCGCGAGGGGCAGGTGTTCTACATCCACAACCGGGTCGAGGACATCGACCGCGTCGCCGCGCACCTGCGCGAGCTGGTGCCCGACGCCCGCGTCGCCGTCGCCCACGGCAAGATGAACGAGCACCAGCTCGAGCGGGTGATCGTCGACTTCTGGGAGCGGGACTTCGACGTGCTCGTGTGCACCACGATCGTCGAGACGGGCCTCGACATCGCCAACGCCAACACCCTGATCGTCGAGAACGCGGACCGCTTCGGGCTCTCGCAGCTGCACCAGCTGCGCGGGCGCGTGGGCCGTTCGAGCGAGCGCGCCTACGCCTACTTCCTCTACAACGCCGGCAAGCCGCTCACCGAGACCGCCCACGACCGCCTCACCACCCTCGCCACCAACACCGACCTCGGCGCCGGCATGCAGGTGGCGATGAAGGACCTCGAGATCCGCGGCGCCGGCAACCTGCTCGGCGGCGAGCAGTCCGGGCACATCGCCGGCGTGGGCTTCGACCTCTACGTGCGCATGGTCGGGGAGGCCGTCGCGGCCTTCCGCGGCGAGGCGAGCGCGCCGGAGAAGGAGATCCGGGTCGAGCTGCCGCTGGACGCGCACGTCCCGCACGACTACATCGGCTCCGAGCGACTGCGGCTCGAGGCCTATGCGAAGCTCTCCGCGGTGCGCGAGGTCTCCGAGATCGAGCAGGTCCGTGCCGAGCTCGCGGACCGCTACGGCCCGCTGCCCGCGCCGGTGGAGGTGCTGCTGGACGTGGCCCGCTTCCGGATCGACGCCCGCGCCGCCGGGGTGGACGAGGTCCAGGCCCAGGGCAAGATGATCCGCTTCGCCCATCTCGAGCCCGCCGACTCCGTCGCGATGCGGATGAAGCGCCTGTACCCGGGCACGCTGCTCAAGCCCGCCCTGCGCCAGGTGCTCGTGCCCCGCCCGATGACCTCCCGCTTCGGCGGCACCGAACTGCGCGACCACGCGCTGCTCGAGTGGGCGCGCGAGGTGCTGCGCGTGCTCGTGCCCTCCGCGGCCGAGCAGATCTCCGCGCCCGTCGTGCAGGCGGAGGCGGGGTCGGGGCCGGCGAGGAAGTAGCCTCGCCACCGTGAGCACCGCGCAGCGCCCCGTCCCGTCCGATCCCGCACCGCGCGGCAGCGCCCTGCTGCGGGCAGTGGAGGTGATGGAGGCGCTGCGGGCGCCGAGCGGCGACGCCTGGACCCACCGGCAGACCCACGCCTCGCTCGCCCGCTACCTCCTCGAGGAGACCCATGAGGTGCTCGAGGTGATCGACGACCCCGCCGGCCACGGCCCCGGGGCGCTGCCCGACGAGCTCGGCGACCTGCTCTTTCAGATCCTCTTCCACGCGCGCGTGGGCCAGGAGGAGGAGCCGGCCTGGGACGTGGACGACGTGGCCCGCTCCTTCGTCGCGAAGATGGAGCGGCGCAACCCGCACGTCTTCGGCGACGCGCCCGAGCAGGCGCTCGAGGACCCCGCCGACGTCGAGCAGATCATCGCGCAGTGGCACGCCGTCAAGGCGCAGGAGAAGCAGCAGGACCAGCAGGGCCGGCAGATCCAGGGGAGCTCCGGGACGGCTCCGACGCGCCCCCGCGGCTGGGCCGAGGGGATCCCCGCCGAGCTGCCCGCCCTGCAGACCGCGGCGAAGATCGTCCACCGCGCCCGATCGGCCGGCGGGCTCGAGCAGCTCCTCGCGGCGGCTGACGCCGCGGCCTCGGCCGAGGACGCCGACGACTGGGGCGGCGACCTCGGCCGGGCGCTGCTCGACCTGGTCGTGGCCGCCGAGGGCCGCGACGACGATCCCGAGACCGCGCTGCGCGCCCTGCTCGCGAGGACCGTCCGCGAGCTCGAGCAGGGCACCGGCGCCTGACCGGCGCGCTCATCCTCCGTCGGCACCCTCCGGCCGCAACCGCGGGCACGGGGGCGCGTGGCGGGCGCCGCTCGGCCTAGACTGTCGGGCGGACGGTCAGCGCCGACCGGACGATTCGAACTTCATCACCGAAGGAAGGAACAGCCCATGGCAGCCCTGATCGAAGCACTCCTCGCCCGAGAGATCCTCGACTCCCGCGGCAACCCCACCGTCGAGGTCGAGATCCTGCTCGACGACGGCACGTTCGAGCGCGCGGCGGTCCCCTCCGGCGCCTCCACCGGCCAGTTCGAGGCCGTCGAGCGCCGTGACGGCGACAAGGACCGCTACCTCGGCAAGGGCACGCTCGACGCCGTCAACGCCGTGATCACCGAGATCCTGCCGGCGATCCACGGCATGGACGTCCAGGAGCAGCGCGCGATCGATCAGGCGATGCTCGATCTGGACGGCACCAAGAACAAGGGCACCCTCGGCGCGAACGCCATCCTCGGCGTCTCCCTTGCCGTGGCGCGCGCCGCCGCGGCCTCCGCGGGCGTGCCGCTGTACCAGTACGTCGGCGGCCCGAACGCGCACATCCTGCCCGTCCCGATGATGAACATCCTCAACGGCGGCTCCCACGCGGACTCCAACGTCGACATCCAGGAGTTCATGATCGCGCCGATCGGCGCGGAGACCTTCTCCGAGGCCATGCGCGTCGGCGCCGAGGTCTACCACGCGCTGAAGGCCGTGCTCAAGGAGCGGGGCCTGGCGACCGGTCTTGGCGACGAGGGCGGCTTCGCCCCGAACCTCGACTCCAACCGCGCCGCGCTCGACCTGATCGTCGAGGCCATCGGCAAGGCCGGCTTCGAGGCCGGCAAGGATGTCGCGCTCGCGCTCGACGTCGCGGCCTCCGAGTTCTTCGAGGACGGCGCCTACGCGTTCGAGGGCGCGAAGAAGACCTCCGCCGAGATGGTGGACTACTACGCCGAGCTCGTCGACGCCTACCCGCTGGTCTCCATCGAGGACCCGCTGGACGAGGAGGACTGGGACGGCTGGAAGGCCATCACCGAGCGCCTCGGCACCAAGACGCAGCTCGTGGGCGACGACCTCTTCGTCACCAACCCCGAGCGCCTCGGCCGCGGCATCGACGAGGGCGCCGGCAACGCGCTGCTGGTCAAGGTCAACCAGATCGGCTCGCTCTCCGAGACCCTCGACGCCGTCGACCTCGCGCACCGCGCGGGCTTCAAGGCCATGATGTCCCACCGCTCCGGCGAGACCGAGGACACCACCATCGCCGACCTGTCCGTGGCGACCAACTGCGGCCAGATCAAGTCGGGCGCCCCGGCCCGCGGCGAGCGCGTGGCCAAGTACAACCAGCTGCTCCGCATCGAGGAGGAGCTCGGCGAGGCCGCCCGCTACGCCGGCGCCTCCGCCTTCCCGCGCTACACGGCGTGACCGTCGCCGCCCGGGCGCACGCGTTTCCCGCGCGGCGCGTCCAGGCGGAGGCCGTATCCTCTAGCGCATGAGCAGCAGACGACCGGGCGCCCCGCGATCGACGAGGCGCCCGGTCGCCGCGTCCGGGGCACGTCGCACCGGTGCGCGGTCGACCTCGCGCCCG
>NZ_KV788692.1:0-1268 GCF_001807385.1 Brachybacterium sp. HMSC06H03
AGGCGAGGGCGTCGGCCTCGGCGTGGGCGGTGCCGGCCCCGCGGTGACGGCCCTCGGCGAGGACCGTCCCGTCGGCGGCGAGGAGCACGCAGCCGACGCGGGGATTCGGGCCGAACGGCACGGCGGGGTCCGCGGCGATCTCGAGCGCGCGGCGCAGCGCGACGGTCTCCGCGGGGGTGATCCCTGCGCGGTCGCTCCGGGGGGCGTCCTGCGTGGTGCCGGGGTCCATGGCCTCTCCTCCGTCCGCGCTCGCGGTCCCGGAGGGAGAGGAAGAGAGGGGACGACGTCACCGGGGGCGCCGGCCGTGCCCGGAGGGTCGGCAGGTACGCCAGGCGACGTCGACCGCGTGCGCTTCCCATCCGGACTCTCACCGTCGGTCCAGGAGTTCCACCTGGTCAGCCTCGGGCCATGGGCCCTCGGGTCGCGGACTGTCACCGCCGGCTCGGAATTTCACCGACCCCAGTGCACGCGAGCATCATCAGCTCGTCGAGAGCACACCGTAGCAGGGTCGGCCGGGAGGATGACGGCGGATGAACGCCCGACCAGGCTCCACCCACCCGCTGATCTCCCACCGCTCGTCCCTCGCAGCACGTCGATCAGCCATACGTATCCCGGGGGCCGCGCCAGGTCACCGTCCGTCGGCCCTTCTTCCAGCTGCGCTCGGCGGCGGCCGGGCCGGTGACCTTCAGCTCCGAGACGACGTGGGAGCCGACGTGCTCCTCGATGGTGGTGATCAGCTGCGGGGTGAGCATCCGCAGCTGCGCCGCCCACGCCGAGGAGGAGGCGCTGACCACCAGCACCCCGTCCTCGAAGGAGACCGGGCGGCAGTGCGTCGCGAGCCTCTCGCCGACGATCTGATCCCATTCGTCCAGCACCCGTCCGGTGCTCATCCCTGCGTTCCAGCCGAGGTTCCCCAGCACCTTCTTCAGCACCAGCTCGATGCCCTGCGGGTCCCGCGGGTCCGGGCGCGAGCCGGAGTAGCCCGGCGCCCGGCCGGACCGGTCGCGCACGTCCCTGGCCTGCGTCTTCGCGGAGATCGGGAAGAGGCCGCGGTCGCGGGCGGCGGCACGGGAGCGGTTGACGGTGCGGCGGGCGAGCTCGAAGGGATCCGCCGGCGCCGGCAGGTCCGGCGGATCGTAGAGCACCTGCTCCTCGCGGTCGGGATGCCCGGGACCGACCGGCGTCCGTGCCCCGGAGCGGGACGCGACGGGCCCACCAGCCTCCTCGGCGCCCGGCCGCGCTCCGCCGCGGGCCCGCTCGGCACCGTT
>NZ_KV788693.1:0-15168 GCF_001807385.1 Brachybacterium sp. HMSC06H03
CGTCCCCCGCGCCGCAGGAGCCCGCCGCGGCACGGCGCCGACGGACCCGCCGCGTGCCGGGACGGCACGGGACACGGCCCGCCCCTGCACTAGGATCCGGGCAGCAGCACTTCCCCTGGAGGAGACCATGAGCAGCACCGACCAGCGCCCTGCGCGACCGTTCGGCGCGGTGGGGACCGCGATGGTCACCCCGCTGAGCGAGGACGGCCACCGCGTCGACCTCGACGCGGCCCAGTCGCTCGCCGCCCACGTCGTCGAGCACGGCCACGACCTCGTCGTCGTCTCCGGCACGACGGGGGAGGCGCCCACCCTCACCGACGTCGAGAAGATCGACCTGGCCCGCGCCGTGGTCGAGGCCGTCGGCGAGCGGGCGACCGTGGTCGCCGGCGTCGGCACCTACGACACCGCCCACTCGATCGACCTCGCCCGCGCGCACGCCGAGGTCGGCGTCGACGGGCTGCTCGTGGTCACGCCCTACTACTCCAAGCCCTCCCAGGCCGGGGTCGTCTCGCACACCACCGCGATCGCGGACTCCACCGACCTGCCGGTGATGCTCTACGACATCCCCGGCCGCGCCGGGATCCCGCTGGCGCTGGAGTCCCTGCTGCGCCTGGCGGAGAACCCGCGCATCGTCGCGGTGAAGGACGCCAAGGCCGACCTCCAGCAGGCCTCCCTCGTCATGGCGCAGACCGACCTCGTCTACTACTCCGGCGAGGACGCCCTGAACCTGCCCTGGCTGACGCTCGGCGCGGCCGGCATGGTCTCCGTGGTCAGCCAGATCGCCGGCGACATCGAGCGGGAGATGGTCGAGGCGGTGGACCGCTCCGACCTGCCCGCCGCCCTCGAGGCCCATCGCCGGCTCGTGCCCATGGTCGAGGCGATCATGAACCGCATGCCCGGAGCCGTCGCGGCGAAGGCCGCGCTGCACCTGCAGGGCGTGCTGCCGCACGCCGCGATGCGCGGGCCGCACCTGCCTGCCGACGCCACCCAGCTGCGCGAGCTCTCCGCCGCACTGGACGCCGCCGGCCTGCTCTGACCCGATCCGCCCGAGTGCCGAGGAGACCCAGATGACCGCCGCCTTCACCGACCGTCTCCCCGCACCGCCCGAGCTCGCCCCGGGCACGCTGCGGATCACGCCGCTGGGCGGCCTCGGCGACGTGGGCCGCAACATGACCGTCCTCGAGTACGAGGGCCGCCTGCTGATCGTCGACTGCGGGGTGCTCTTCCCCGAGGAGTCCCAGCCCGGGGTGGACCTGATCCTGCCGGACTTCGACATGCTCGAGGACCGGCTCGACGACGTCGCCGCGATCGTGCTCACCCACGGGCACGAGGACCACATCGGCGCCGTGCCCTACCTGCTGCGTCGCAAGCCCGACATCCCGCTGGTGGGCAGCCAGCTGACCCTCGCCTTCATCGAGGCGAAGCTGCGCGAGCACCGCATCCGTCCGTACACGCTCGCCGTCGCGGAGGGGCAGAGCGAGAGCTTCGGCCCCTTCGAGTGCGAGTTCGTGGCCGTGAACCACTCGATCCCCGACGCGCTCGCGGTGCACGTGACCACTCCTGCCGGGACCGTCCTGCACACCGGCGACTTCAAGATGGACCAGCTCCCGCTCGACGGGCGGATCACCGACCTGCGTGCCTTCGCCCGCCTCGGCGAGGCCGGGGTGGACCTGTTCATGACCGACTCCACCAACGCCGAGGTCCCCGGCTTCACCGTCGGCGAGCAGGAGATCGGTCCGGTGCTGAAGGGGATCTTCGCCCGCGCACGCCAGAAGATCGTCGTGGCCTCCTTCTCCAGCCACGTCCACCGCGTCCAGCAGGTGCTCGACGCCGCCGCGGCGCACGGGCGGAAGGTCGCCTTCGTGGGCCGCTCGATGGTGCGGAACATGGGCATCGCCGCGGAGATGGGCTACCTCCGCATCCCCGAGGACACCCTCGTCGACGTCAAGCGCATCGATTCCCTGCCCGACGAGCAGGTGGTGCTGATGTGCACCGGCAGCCAGGGCGAGCCGATGGCGGCGCTGGGCCGGATCGCGAACCGCGACCACCGCGTCTCCGTCGGCCCCGGCGACGTGGTCATCCTCGCCTCCTCCCTCATCCCCGGCAACGAGAACGCGGTCTTCCGCGTGGTCAACGGGCTGATGGCGCTCGGCGCCGAGGTGGTCCACAAGGGCAGCGCCAAGGTCCACACCTCCGGGCACGCCAGCGAGGGCGAGCTGCTGTACTGCTACAACATCGTGCGGCCGAGGAACGTCATGCCGATTCACGGCGAGGTCCGCCACCTCATCGCCAACGGCCGCATCGCCGAGGCCACCGGCGTGCCGCGCGAGCGCGTGGTCCTCGCCCGCGACGGCCAGGTCGTGGACCTGAAGGACGGGATCGCCGAGGTGGTCGGGGAGATCCCCAACGGCTACGTGTACGTGGACGGCTCGAGCGTCGGCGAGATCTCCGAGGCCGACCTCAAGGACCGCCGCATCCTCGGCGAGGAGGGGTTCATCTCCCTGTTCGCGGTCGTGAACTCCGAGACCGGGGCGCTGATCGCGGGACCCGAGATCCACGCCCGCGGCGTCGCCGAGGACGACGCGGTCTTCGACCGGCTCCGGCCCGACATCGTCAAGGCACTCGAGCAGGCGGTCGCCGACCAGGCCGACCGCCGCGACACCTACCAGCTGCAGCAGGTCATGCGGCGGGTCGTCGGCCGCTACGTCGGCCAGCGGCTGCGTCGTCGCCCCATGATCATCCCGGTGGTCGTCGAGGCCTGAGCCTCCCGCGTCCCGCCGAGCCGGACGAGTGCCCGTGGCGCGCGCCGGGGGCGGAACCCCTGTCGGCGGCGTGGTCCGCACCCCGGGGGACCGGATCGCGCGGGTCGCCTCCCGGGCCGAGCGGGGGCCGGAATGTACCATCGGGACCATGGCGACACGTACGTCTTCCCCCGCACGTGCGTCGAAAGGCTCGTCCCGCTCCTCGGCCTCCGGCAGCTCCCGGACCCGCGGAGCCGCGGCGAACGACCCCTCGACGCTCCCTCTGCCGGTGCGCGCAGCGCGCTCCGGCTATCTGGCGATCGCCCGCATGGTCGGCGGCATGGTCCGCGGCATCGGGGTGCAGCGCTGGGAGGTCGAGCCCGAGCAGCGGCGCGACGGCTACGCGCTGTTCCTGATGCTCATCGCGGTGCTCGTCGCCGTGGTCGAGTGGTGGCAGTCCAGCGGCCCCGTGCTCGGCGCCGTGCACACCGTGGTCGCGGGCACCTTCGGGATCTCCTTCATGGTGATCCCGCTGCTGGCCGCCGGCTGGTCGCTGCGCATGTTCCGCCGCCCCGACCAGGTGCGCGCCAACACCCGCATCTCGATCGGGATCGCCGTGCTGCTCACCGCGATCTCAGCCATCGCCTCGGTCTCGGCGCGCCTGCCCGCCCCGGCCGACGGCATCGACGCCCTCGCCCGCGGCGGCGGCGTGCTCGGCTATCTCGCGGCCGCGCCGCTCGAGGCGCTGCTGCCGCCGCTGGCCGTCGTGATCATCCACTCCGCCCTGATCGCCTTCGGCATCCTCGTGCTCACCGCGACGCCGGTCGAGTCGATCCCCTCCCGCCTGCGCGGCGTGTACGACGTGATGGTCGGCCGCAGCGAGGAGGAGGACGAGGAGCGCATCGCCTTCGGGCTGCGCCCGCGCCGCGTCGACCCGGCCGTGCACGAGCAGGAGACCGAGGCCCAGCCCGCCGCCCGCACCCGCCGCCGCACCCGCAAGGAGAAGGCGGAGGCCGCGGAGGCCGAGCGGGACCACGAGGCGTTCGGCTACGCCGGCGACGAGGCCTTCGAGCAGGGCGTGGCCGAGGAGAGTCGCCCCGGCGCGAAGAAGCCGGGCCGCGCCGGCAAGGGCGCGAAGACCGCCAAGGCAGGACCCGGCGGCCCACGCCGCGGCGCCCCCGAGGACGCGACCGAGGTCTTCGACGTGGTCGAGGACGAGAACCAGCGCGCCAAGACCTTCCCCAGCGGCGACGAGGCGCCCACCGCGGCGCTGCCCGCCAAGGGCGCCCGCGGCGGGGACCGCACCACCCCCATGCCCACCAAGAAGGCACCCGCCGCCGCGGCGGCGGAGAAGCCCGAGGATGCCCCCGAGCTGGTGCACCCGCCGATGGGCGACCTGCCCCGTGCGGGCGAGCAGCTCGAGCTCTCCGGCGACGTGGTCTACACCCTGCCGGAGTCCTCCTTCCTGCTCGAGGGGCCCCCGCACAAGACCCGCTCCGAGGCCAACGACCAGGTGGTCAGGGCGCTCGAGGAGGTCTTCGAGCAGTTCAAGGTCGCCGCCGAGGTGGTGGGCTTCTCCCGTGGCCCGACGGTCACCCGCTACGAGGTCGAGCTCGAGCCCGGCACCAAGGTCGAGAAGGTCACGGCGCTCGACAAGAACATCGCCTACGCGGTCGCGAGCTCGGACGTGCGCATCCTCTCGCCGATCCCCGGCAAGAAGGCGATCGGCATCGAGATCCCCAACACCGACCGCGAGACCGTCGCGCTCGGCGACGTGCTGCGCAGCCAGGTCGCTCGCCGCAACGAGCACCCGCTGGTGATGGGTGTGGGCAAGGACGTCGAGGGCGGCTACGTCGTCGCGAACCTCGCCAAGATGCCGCACCTGCTGGTCGCGGGCGCCACCGGCGCCGGCAAGTCCAGCTTCGTCAACTCGATGATCACCTCGATCCTCATGCGCGCCACCCCGGAGGAGGTGCGGATGGTGCTGGTGGATCCCAAGCGCGTGGAGCTCACCATCTACGAGGGCATCCCGCACCTGATCACCCCGATCATCACCAACCCGAAGAAGGCCGCCGAGGCGCTCGAGTGGGTCGTCAAGGAGATGGACGCGCGCTACGACGACCTCGCCGCCTTCGGGTTCAAGCACATCGACGACTTCAACAAGGCCGTGCGCGCCGGGGAGGTGCAGGCCCCCGCCGGCAGCGAGCGGCGCCTGGCCCCCTACCCGTACCTGCTCGTGGTCGTCGACGAGCTCGCGGACCTCATGATGGTCGCCCCCCGCGACGTCGAGGCCTCGATCCAGCGCATCACCCAGCTCGCCCGTGCCGCGGGGATCCACCTGATCCTCGCCACGCAGCGCCCGTCGGTCGACGTCGTCACCGGCATCATCAAGGCGAACGTGCCCAGCCGGCTCGCCTTCTCGACCTCCTCCCTGCAGGACTCCCGCGTCATCCTCGACACGCCCGGCGCGGAGAAGCTCATCGGCCAGGGCGACGCCCTGTTCCACCCGATGGGCAAGGCGAAGCCGATGCGCGTCCAGGGCGCCTGGGTCAACGAGTCGGAGATCCACAAGGTCGTCGACCACGTCAAGACGCAGATGACGCCGAACTACCGCGAGGACGTCACCGTCGTCGCGGAGAAGAAGCAGATCGACGACGACATCGGCGACGATCTCGAGGTGCTGCTGCAGGCCGCGGAGCTCGTGGTCACCACGCAGTTCGGCTCGACCTCCATGCTGCAGCGCAAGCTGCGCGTCGGCTTCGCGAAGGCGGGCCGGCTGATGGACCTGCTCGAGTCCCGCGAGATCGTCGGCCCCTCCGAGGGATCCAAGGCCCGCGACGTGCTCGTCCACCCCGACGAGCTCGGCACCGCGATCGCCCGCATCCGCGGGGAGGAGGGCCCGAGCGGGGAGGGCGACGAGCCCTACGGCGCCGACCAGGCCGTGGACCTCGAGTCCGAGCCGACCGAGCCTGTGGGCGAGGGGAGTGCCGACCGGTACGGCAGCGACCTGCTCGCCGACGACGGCACCGAGCCCGCCGTCGACTACTACGACGAGGACGACGAGGAGAGCGAGGACGCCTGGAGCCTCACCGGCCGCTGAGCGTCCCGCCCTCGTCCTGCCCTCGTATCCCGTCCCGCCGCACCCCAGGAGCACCGATGACCACGAAGCCCGAGGCCGAGGTCCCGCTGTGGAACATGGCCAACATCCTCACCATGCTGCGCTGCGTCATGGTGCCGCTGCTGGTGGTGCTCGCGATCCTCCACCCGGACACCGTACCGGGCCGCCTGCTCGTCGCCGCGGTGTTCGTTCTGGCGATGATCACCGACTTCGTCGACGGGCACCTCGCCCGCAGCCGCAACCTGATCACCGACTTCGGCAAGATCATGGACCCGATCGCGGACAAGGCGATCACGGGCGCGGCGCTGATCATGCTCTCCGTGTGGGAGTACGTCCCCTGGTGGATGACCGTGCTGATCCTGGTGCGCGAGATCGGCATCACCGTCATGCGCTTCACCATCCTGAAATACGGGGCGCTGCCGGCGAACATGGCCGGCAAGGCGAAGACGATGGTGCAGTCCATCGCGATCACCTTCTGCCTCATCCCCTTCGAGCTGTGGTGGTCCCCGGCGCGCTGGATCGGCCTGGCCCTGGTGCTGCTGGCCGTGGTGCTGACCGTGTGGTCCGGCCTGGTGAACCTCAAGGACGGCCTGCGCCTGCGCCGTGAGGCGCTCTCGGCGGGGACCGGGCAGGCGTGAGCGGGACCCCCGCCGCGGTGACGGACGCCGCCGCGGTGATCGACGCGGCACGCGAGCGCGGCTGGTCCCTCGCGACCGCCGAGTCGCTCACGGCCGGCGCGGTCGTGGCCCGACTGGTCGACGTGCCCGGTGCGAGCGATGTCGTCGCCGGGGGAGCGGCCTGCTACTCCTACACGGCGAAGAGCCGAGTGCTCGGCGTGGACGCCGGGCTGCTCGAGCGCACCGGCGCGGTGACCGCGGAGGTCGCCGCAGCGATGGCCGAGGGCGCGCAGCGGCTGTACGACGCCGACCTCGCCGTCTCCACGACCGGAGTGGCCGGCCCCGGCCCCGACGCGCGAGGTGTGCCGGAGGGCACGGTGCACCTCGGGATCGCCCGACGCGGCGGTCCCGCCCGCACCCGTGAGGTCCGTCTCAGCGGCGGGAGAGCCGAGATCCGGGCCCTCGCCGTCCAGGAGGCCCTCGCCGAGCTCGCCGCCGAGCTCGCCGATCCGTCCGAGTCCTGATCAGCCGGGGATGACGCGGTCCTCTCCTCCCCGACGTCCACCGTGCACATCTCCAGCGAACCCTCGGACGTGGCCCACTACACTCTGGGGAACACTCTCGCGGGAGGACGCGTTGGGCTCCATGTGATGACGGCGACGTACCGCATCCCAGAGGTGCATGAGAAGTTCATCCAGAGTCAGAGGAAGGGAGGAAGGTCGATGATCCTGTTCCGTCAGGAGCTGGGGGACGTGCTGCGCGATGCGCGCCGCGCCCAGGGCCGCACGCTGCGGCAGGTATCCTCCGACGCACGCGTCTCGCTGGGCTATCTCAGCGAGATCGAGCGCGGGCAGAAGGAGGCCTCCAGCGAGCTGCTCGTCTCCGTGACCGACGCCCTCGGTCTCCCGCTGTCCTTCGTGCTGCGCGAGGTCTCCGACCGCATCGCGGTCGCCGAGCGCGTGACGATCCCGGACACCGTCCCCGAGGGCCTTGCCGACGGCACCGCGCCGCTGGTCGGCGCCAGCTGAGGTGCGGCACAGCGAGTTCGCGGAGCTGGCCGATCACGTGTTCGGCCCCGCGCTGGCCCGCACCTTCACCCACGACCTCGTGCTCGAGGAGGTCGGCGGCCTGACCGCCGCCGAGGCCCTCGAGCACGGGGTCGCCGTGCGTGCGGTGTGGACCGCGCTGTGCGAGGCGATGGAGGTCCCCGAGTCCGCCCGCTGGGAGATCCCCGTCGAGCAGCGACGACGCTGACGTCCCCCGGAGCCGGCGTCGCCGCCGGCGCCGCAGGATCGCTGCGGAACACGCGGCGCGACACGCCCGCGGCCGACTTGAGTTCGAACGTCTGTTCGGTAGTCTGTGTCCGTCGGTCCCCGGGCATCGTGCCCGCCTCAGCACCTCTCCTCCTCAGCGCCCCGTCATCCACAGGGGCGCCGGGGCAGCGGCGAATGTCGGGGTCGGCGCCTACTGTGGCCGCAAGGTCACCACGTCGGCCCACCCGGCCCTCAGGAAGGAACACCCCATGGCTGCATCGAAGTCCGCCCCCAGGTCCACCTCGAAGGATCGCGGCTCCTCCCTCGACAACGCCCTCGCCCAGATCGACCGCCAGTTCGGCAAGGGATCGATCATGCGGCTCGGCGACGACACCCGCCCGCCCGTCGAGGTCATCCCCACCGGCTCGGTCGCGCTGGACGCCGCCCTCGGCGTCGGCGGCCTGCCCCGCGGCCGCATCGTCGAGATCTACGGTCCGGAGTCCTCGGGCAAGACCACCGTCGCCCTCCACGCGGTCGCCAACGCGCAGCGCAACGGCGGCATCGCCGCGTTCATCGACGCCGAGCACGCGCTGGACCCCGAGTACGCCAAGAAGCTCGGCGTGGACACCGACGCCCTGCTCGTCTCCCAGCCGGACACCGGCGAGCAGGCCCTAGAGATCACCGACATGCTGATCCGCTCCGGCGCGCTGGACATCGTCGTGGTCGACTCCGTCGCCGCGCTCGTGCCCAAGGCCGAGATCGAGGGCGAGATGGGCGACTCCCACGTCGGCCTCCAGGCCCGCCTCATGTCGCAGGCGCTGCGCAAGCTCGCCGGCGCGCTGTCCTCCTCGGGCACCACCGCGATCTTCATCAACCAGCTGCGCGAGAAGATCGGCGTCTTCTTCGGCAGCCCCGAGACCACCACCGGCGGCAAGGCGCTGAAGTTCTACGCCTCGGTCCGCATGGACATCCGCCGCATCGAGACCCTGAAGTCCGGCTCCGACGCCGTCGGCAACCGCACCCGCGTCAAGGTCGTCAAGAACAAGATGGCCCCGCCCTTCAAGCAGGCCGAGTTCGACATCCTCTACGGCGAGGGCATCTCCCGCGAGGGCGGCCTGATCGATCTCGGCGTGGAGCACGGCGTGGTCCGCAAGTCCGGCGCCTGGTTCACCTACGAGGGCGACCAGCTGGGGCAGGGCAAGGAGAACTCCCGCCAGTTCCTCAAGGACAACCCCGATCTCGCCGCGGAGATCGAGGAGAAGATCCTGCGCACCCTCGGCGTCGGCAAGTACGGCGCGGAGCAGTCCGCCCCCGAGGCCGAGGTCGGAGCCGAGGACGTGCTGGGCGAGGACGAGTTCCTCGACGAGGACGTCCCCGCCACCATCTGAGCGATGACTCCTCGGCACCACCCCGGCGGCGCCGGCGATCAGCAGGTCGTCGGCGCCGCCGACGTCCCCGCACGGTCCGGGGGCGCGGACCCGCACGCAGCCCGGTCCGTGACCCGCTCCCGGGGCTCGAGCTCCCCGGAGGAGGCCCCCGCCCGGCGCCCGCACCCTGCGCAGCAGGTGACCGAGCAGCTCGCCGCGCGCACCCGCGAGATCCTCGAGCGGCCCCGTCCCGAGCAGAGCGAGGAGCAGCGCGCCCGCGAGAAGGCGGTCGTGCACGAGTGCCGCTACCTGATGCGTCTGCTGTCCACGCGGCGCCGCTCCGAGGGCGAGATGCGCGGCCGTCTCGCCGAGCGAGAGGTGCCCGCGGGCGTCGCCCACGAGGCCATGGCCCGGATCGCCCGCGCCGGCCTGATCGACGACGCCGCCTTCGCGCACGACTGGGTCGAGCAGCGCCGCGCCCTGCGCGCCCTCGGCGACGAGGCGCTGCGCCGCGAGCTCGAGGCCCGACGCGTCGACGGCGAGCTGATCGAGGCCGCCCTCTCGGACGGGCAGAGCGACGAGGAGCAGCGCTGCCGCGAGCTGGTCCGCTCCCGCCTCGACCACCGCGACCGGGCACGGCTGCGCGAGGAGCGCGACGGCAGCCACCGCCGCCGGCTCTCCCGCCGGCTCGATGCGCTCCTGACCCGCAAGGGCTATCCCGGTGATCTGGCCGTCCACGTGATCGCGGGGGAGCTGCGCGCCGCCGCCGAGGACCCCGCCGCCTGAGCACGGCCGGCGGTTCGCGGCCAGAGGGCCGGGGAGGACGGCAGACCTTCGCGCTGCCCGGTCAGGGCATCGGCGGCGTGCCCACCACCCGGGCCGGGGCGCGACGGGCGAAGCTGCTGCGGCGCTGCACCCACACCGCCAGGCGCGACAGGCTGATGTTCAGCGCGATGTACACCGCCGCGCCCACGGTCAGCAGCGGCAGCAGGTACTGCGCATTGGTCAGCGCGTCCGCCACCCGGCTCACGCTGCGCAGCAGCTCCGCGTAGCCGACGATGTAGCCGAGCGAGGAGTCCTTCACCAGCACCACGCCCTGGGCGATCAGCGAGGGCATCATCATCCGCACCGCCTGCGGCAGCTGGATGTCCCGGTAGGTGAGGAAGGACCCCATTCCCAGGGACTCCGCCGCCTCCGTCTGCCCCTTGGGCAGCGCCGCGATCCCGGCCCGCAGGATCTCCGCGAACACCGCCGCGTTGTACAGCGTCAGCCCGAACACCACCGCGACCAGCTGCGTCGCCCCCGGCAGCACGAGGATCCCGAAGAACATCACCAGCACCACGGGAAGGCCGCGGAGGAACTCCGTCACGGCGACGACGGCCCAGCGCACCGGCGCGAAGGGCGAGGAGCGCAGGGAGACGAGCACGAGCGCGAGCAGCGCCGCCAGCGGCAGCGCGATCGCCGCGGCGAGCAGGGTGTTGAGCAGGCCGCGGAACACCGCCTGCCAGACGTGCTGGGTCTCGTATCCCGCGAAGTTCGGCGGGACGTCCACCAGCACGAGCCACCGGTCGTCGAACGCCCCGTTGCGGGCGAGCAGGACGATCAGCCCGCCACCGAGGACCACCAGCACGAGGGCGAGCACGATCGAGATGCGACGCTCCCGCGCCCGCTCCTCGGGGCCGGCGACGTCGTAGAGCACGGGGCCGCTGCTGCTGCTCATCGGGCGAACGCCACCTTCCGTTCGAGGCGCCCGGCCAGCTGGCCGAGCGGGATGCAGATCACCAGGTAGAACAGGGCCACGCCGAGCAGGATCGCGATGACGTCGGCGGAGTACACGTTGGTCAGGCGCCGGGACATGGCGAACAGCTCGAACACGCCGAAGGCGCCGGCCACCGAGGTGTTCTTCACCAGCGCGATGAGCACGCTGATCAGCGGCGGGATCGCGGTGCGGAACGCCTGGGGGAGCACCACGATCAGGAGGTTCTGCCGGAAGGACATCCCCAGCGAGCGCGCCGCCTCCGCCTGGCCCACGGCCACGGAGTTGATGCCCGAGCGCACCGCCTCGGCCACGAAGGCGGAGGTGTAGCAGGTCAGGGCGATCGTCGCGGCGGTGCGGTAGTCGAAGGCGAAGCCGATCGACGGGGTGACGAAGACGTAGAAGAAGAACACGATCGTCAGCGGGGTGTTGCGCAGGAACTCCGTGTAGGCGGTCGCGACCAGGCGCAGCGGCCGGTACGGGGACACCCGCAGCGCGGCGACAAGCGTGCCGACCACGAGGGCGAGCAGCCCGGAGACCGCCGCGAGCGACAGCGTCGTGCTGAACGCGGTCCAGAGCATCTCGCGCTCGATGACGAAGGTTCCCATGAAGGCTCCTGGCGGGGACGTCGGCGCGCTCGGCGGGGAACCGGCGCGGTGCTCGGGGCGGTGATCCAGCGGGTGCGATGCCCTCGGGCGAGGCCGGAGAAGACCGGGCCACGCCGGGCGGGGTGCGGCAGAGCGAGGCGGACGGGGCGGGCCGAGGGCGCGACAGCGCGGGCGCCCGACCCGGGGGATCAGTACCGGTCCACGGCGGGCGGCTCCGGGGTGGGCAGCACCACCCCGGCGGTGCTCTCCCAGGCCTCCGCCCAGGAGCCGTCCTCGTAGGCGGCCTCGAGGGTGTCGTTGAGGAAGGTGCGGAAGTCGTCGTCGCCCTTGGCCAGTCCCACTCCGTAGGGCTCCTCCGTGAAGGTCTCGCCGTCGTTCACGAGCTTGAGGTTGTCCGGATCGGACTCGACGAAGCCCGCGAGGATGACGTTGTCGGTGGTGACCACGTCGACCTGGCCGTTGATCAGGGCGGTGACGCAGTTGGAGTAGGTGTCGAAGTTGACCAGCTCCGCGTCGGGGTGGTTGTCGAGGATGTACTGGGCCGGGGTGGAGCCCTCGACCGAGGCGACCTTCTTCCCGGCCAGGGAGTCCTCCCCGGTGATGTCCTCGTTGTCCACCAGCACCATCAGGGCCTGACCGGCGACGTAGTACGGGCCCGCGAAGTCCACGACCTCCTTGCGGGTGTCGTTGATGGTGTAGGTCGCGACGACCAGGTCCACCTGGCCGTTCTCGATGAACGGCTCGCGGTTCGCGGAGACGGTCTCGACCCACTCGATGTTCCCCGCCTCGATGCCGAGCGCGCCGGCCAGGATCTTCCCGATCTCGACGTCGAAGCCGACGGGCTTGCCGTCGGGGCCGGCCTGGCCGAACAGGGGCTGGTCGAACTTGGTGCCGATCGTGATCTTCCCGGCCTCGGCGAGGGCGGCCATGGTCGAGCCCTCGGCGAAGGAGGAGGCGTCGACCTCGGCGGCTTCGGGCTCGCCCCCTCCGGTGCCGCCGCAGGCGGCGAGGCCGAGGGCCGCGGCGGCCCCGACGGATCCGGTGAGGAAGAGGCGACGGTTCAGGGGGCTGGCCATGATGTTCTCCTAGCGTCGGGTGCTGCGGGATCGGGGGCGGACGACGGCGGTGCCGTCCATGTCGGAGCGGTCGGGAGGTGCGGTGGGGCGGAACTCGGGAGCGGCGGCGGGACCGCGCTCAGTGGTGGAGGATCTTGCCGAGGAAGTCCTTCGCGCGGTCGGTCTCGGGGGAGGAGAAGAACGCCTCGGGCTCGCGCACCTCGACGATCCGCCCGGAGTCCATGAACACCACGCGGTCCGCGGTGCGGTGGGCGAATCCCATCTCATGGGTCACCACGATCATCGTCATCCCGTCCTTGGCGAGGTCGGTCATCACCTCGATGACCTCGCTGATCATCTCGGGGTCCAGGGCGGAGGTCGGCTCGTCGAAGAGCATCACCTTGGGCTTCATGGCCAGTGAGCGAGCGATCGCGACGCGCTGCTGCTGGCCGCCGGAGAGCTGGGCGGGGAGCTTGTCGGCCTGATCGGCGACCCCCACCCGCTCCAGCAGCGCCATGGCCTCCTTCTCGGCCTGCGCCCGCGGGACGCCCTTGACCTTGATCGGGGCGACGCTCACGTTCTGCAGCACGGTCTTGTGGGCGAAGAGATTGAAGGACTGGAACACCATCCCGACCTCGGAGCGCAGCGCGGCGAGGCCCTTGCCGGAGGTGGGCAGCACGGTCCCGTCGATCCGGATCTCTCCCTCGTCGATCGTCTCGAGCCGGTTGATGGTGCGGCACAGGGTCGACTTGCCCGAGCCGGAGGGACCCAGCACCACCACGACCTCGCCCGCGGCGACCTCGAGATCGATGTCCTTGAGCACGTGCAGGTCCCCGAAGTGCTTCTGCACCCCGGAGAGCTGGACGAGGGGCCGTGCCGCGGCGTCGTCGCCGCTCGCGGGACCGGGTGTGGCGTGTGTCATATCGGAACGCTAGGGCATCATCCTGCCTCCCCCGAGCGGCGAGGGCCCACCGTCATGATCTTGTGACCTTGGCCGGAGGGGCGGGACGCGCCGATGGGGGAGGGATCACCCCGTCCGCCGCAGGGCCCGAGCACGCGTCGCGCCGTACCCTGGATCCACTATGTCTCTCACCGTCCCCGCCCCGCAGCGCGGCACCTACCAGGTGCGCACCTTCGGCTGCCAGATGAACGTGCACGACTCCGAGCGCCTCACCGGCATGCTCGAGGACTCCGGCTACGTCGCCGCGCCGAAGGACGCCGATCCGCGCCGCGGCGAGGTCGACGTGATCGTGTTCAACACCTGCGCGGTGCGGGAGAACGCGGACAACAAGCTCTACGGCACCCTCGGCGGGCTGCGTCCCGGCAAGGACGCGAACCCGGGGATGCAGATCGCGGTCGGCGGCTGCCTCGCGCAGAAGGACCGTGCCGCGATCGTCGAGCGCGCTCCGTGGGTCGACGTCGTCTTCGGCACCCACAACATCGGCTCGCTGCCGGTGCTGCTGGACCGTGCCCGCCACAACGCCGAGGCACAGGTCGAGATCCTCGAGTCCCTGGACGTCTTCCCCTCCACGCTGCCCACCCGGCGCGAGTCCGCCTACGCGGCGTGGGTGTCGATCTCCGTGGGCTGCAACAACACGTGCACCTTCTGCATCGTCCCCTCCCTGCGCGGCAAGGAGAAGGACCGCCGCCCCGGCGACGTGCTCGCCGAGGTGCGCGACGCGGTCGACTCCGGCGCGATCGAGGTGACGCTGCTGGGCCAGAACGTGAACTCCTACGGCGTGGAGTTCGGGGACCGCGGCGCCTTCGCGAAGCTGCTGCGTGCCTGCGGTGACGTCGACGGCCTGGAGCGCGTGCGCTTCACCTCCCCGCACCCTGCGATGTTCACCGACGACGTCATCGACGCGATGGCCGAGACGGACAACGTCATGCCCCAGCTGCACATGCCGCTGCAGTCCGGCTCCGACGACGTGCTGCGCCGCATGAAGCGCTCCTACCGCTCCAAGAAGTTCCTCGGCATCCTGGACCGGGTCCGTGAGCGGATCCCCGAGGCCGCGATCACCACCGACATCATCGTCGGCTTCCCCGGCGAGACCGAGGACGACTTCCGGCGCACCCTCGAGGTGGTCGAGGCCTCCCGCTTCTCCAGCGCCTTCACCTTCCAGTACTCCATCCGCCCCGGCACCCCCGCGGCGACCATGGAGGACCAGATCCCCAAGGAGGTCGTGCAGGAGCGGTTCGAGAGGCTCGTCGCCCTCCAGGACCGCATCGCCCACGAGGAGAACCTGGCCCAGGAGGGGCGCTGCGTCGAGATCCTCGTCGCCGAGGGCGAGGGGGACCGCGACGCCGAGACCCGCCGCCTCTCCGGCCGCGCCCGCGACCACCGCCTGGTGCACTTCTCCCTGCCCACGGACCTGCCCGAGGCGCAGCGACCCCGACCGGGCGACCTGGTCACCGCCACGGTCACCCGTGCCGCGCCGCACTACCTCATCGCGGACAGCGCCCTCGAGGCGGGGGCGCCGCTGCGCGCCGGGGATCCGCGCTTCTCGGTGCGGCGCACCCGCTCCGGCGACGCCTGGGAGGCGGGTGTGCAGGGCCTGGACGCGGGCGGCTCCTGCGGCACCGGCCACGGGGGAGCGGCGCCGGCCGGCCCGGTCACCCTCGGGATGCCGAGCCTGCGCCGCGGCTGAGCCGT
>NZ_KV788694.1:0-16418 GCF_001807385.1 Brachybacterium sp. HMSC06H03
CCTCGACACCCTCGAAGTCGACGACCTGGTCGTCGTCCATCAGGCGCTCGTCGAAGTAGAGCTGGTAGATCAGCCCGGAGCAGCCGCCGGGCTGCACCGCGATCCGCAGGCGGAGGTCGTCACGGCCCTCCTGCTCCAGCAGGCTCGTGACCTTCTGCGCGGCGCCGGGCGTGAGGGTGACGCCGTGCGCCGGGGCGGGGCGCTCGGTGGTGGTCGTGGTCATTCGGTCCTCCTCGAAGCTCGATTCCGTCCAGGATACGCCCCGGCCGCCGGGAACGGGGAGGACCGTCGGCGGCGAGCCGCCTCACGTCCCTGCACCGGCCGACGGGGACAGCCCCGGCCGCCCCGGCCGGCGGGCGCGGAGCCGCTCCCCCTCCCGGACACCGTCACAGCGCGCCGCGGAAGAGCGCCACCAGGATCACGCCCGCGTACCCGAGGAGCACGCCGGCGATCGCGCCCGTGGCGCCGTCCCGGCTGCGGCCCCTGAGCACGAGCGAGACGGCCGCGACGATCACGCCGAGGACCACGAGCGCGCCCCACCACAGCAGGAAGTAGCCGGAGAAGAAGCCGAACGCGAGGCCCAGCACCAGCAGCGGGATCATCAGCGGGGAGACCGGCGCGGGCTCCTGCCCGCTCCCCCGGCCGGTCCCGGCGCCCTGGCGGCCCGGTCCCTGGCCGCTCATGCCCCGTCCCCGTCGCGGCTCTGCGCGGTGCTCTCCGCGAGCGCGCCGGCGCCGCGCAGCAGCAGCGCCTCGGCGAGGCAGACCTTCGCGAACTCCCCGAGATGGAGGGACTCGTCGATCCCGTGCGCACGGGACTCGGGGTCCTCGACCCCCGTGACCAGCACCTCGGCCTGCGGGAAGACCTCGAGCAGGTCGGCGATGAACGGGATGGAGCCGCCGAGCCCGGTGTCCACCGCCTCGGTGTCCCAGGCTCGTGCGAAGGAGCGGCGGGCGAGGTCCATCGCGGCCGAGCTCTGCGCGGCGCTGAAGGGGCGACCCAGCTCCCCGCGGTGGATCGTGACCTTCGCCGTGGACGGGGCGTGGGACTCGAGATGGGCCGTCAGCGCCTCCATGGCGCGCTCGGGGTCATCGCCCGGCGGGATCCGCAGCGACACCTTCGCGCGGGCGACGGGCACGAGAGTGTTCGACGCGTCGCGCACGGAGGGGGCGTCGATGCCGATCACCGACAGCGCCGGACGGGTCCACAGTCGCGCGGTCAGCTGCCCCTCGCCGGAGAGCTCGGCCCCCTCGACGACGCCGGCGTCGCGGCGGTAGTCGACCTCGTCCATCTCGACGCTCGGGTCCTCGGCGCGGCGCAGCCCCTCGACGGCGACCGTGCCGTCCTCGTCGTGCAGGGTCGCGAGCAGGCGGCTGAGCTGGGTGAGGGCGTCGAGCACGGGACCGCCGAAGAGGCCGGAGTGGACGGCGTGGTCCAGGGCCCGCACCTCGACCACGAGGTCGACCAGGCCGCGCAGGCTCGTGGTCAGGGCCGGGGTGCCCACCGCCCAGTTCGCGGAGTCCGCGACGATGATGAGGTCCGCCGCGAGGGCGTCGCGGTGCGCCTCGATGAAGGGACGGAACGTCGGGGAGCCCGCCTCCTCCTCGCCCTCGACGAAGACGCTCACGCCGATGCCGTCGGCCGCGAGCTCCTCCCCGACCAGGCGCAGCGCGGTGACGTGGGCCATGATGCCGGCCTTGTCGTCGGCCGCGCCGCGCCCGTAGAGGCGGCCGTCGCGCTCGACGGGCTCGAAGGGGTCGCTGCTCCAGTCGGAGACCTCGCCGGTGGGCTGCACGTCGTGGTGCGCGTAGAGCAGCACCGTCGGGCGACCCGGGGCGGCCGGACTGCGTCCGATGACCGCGGGGCTCCCGCCCGCGACGGACTCGATCTCCACCTGCTGCATGCCGGCGCCGCGCAGCAGCTCGGCGACGGCCTCGGCGCTGCGGCGCACGGGCTCCTGGTCGTACCCCTCGAAGGCGATCGACGGGATCCGCACGAGATCCTTCAGATCCTCGATCGCGGCGGGGAGCAGGGGATCCAGGCGCTCGCGCAGCGCCTTAACCTCCTCCGGGGAGGCGGCGTCGGCGGTGGGCGAGACGGGGTCTTCGTTCAGGCTCATGGCCTTCACGGTACCGCCGCGGCCGGGCGACGGACCCGAGCACGGGGCAGGCCCTCGCAGGGGTCCCAGGCGGCTCCCGTCCCCGTCGCCTAGAATGCCCCGGTGATCTTCCGCAAGTCCGAGCCCCCGCATCCCGCCGAGCAGTCCTCGGCCCCTTCCCGCCCCGGCACCAAGGGTCGCCCCACGCGCACCCGCAAGGAGGCCGAGGCGGCGCGTCGCCGTCCGCTGGTCGTCGACGACCGCAAGGAGGCGCGCAAGCGCGATCGCGAGCGCGCCTCCCAGGAGCGCATGGAGGCGCAGCAGGCGCTGGTGACCGGCGATGAGCGGAAGATGCCGGCTCAGCACCGCGGCCCCGAGCGCCGCTACGTGCGCGACGTCGTGGACTCGCGCCGCAACATCGCCGAGTACTTCTTCCCGATCGCGCTGGTGTTCATGCTGGTGGCGCTGGTGCTGCCGCTGATCCGTCCGGAGATCACCACCGCGATGAGCACGGGCATGATCGTCGTGCTGTGGGGCGGCATCGCGCTGTGCGTGATCGACAGCCTCGTCCTGCGCCGCTCCCTGCGCGCGAAGCTCACCGAGCGCTTCGGCTCGGTGGGCCAGGGCCTGGTCGGCTACGGGATCATGCGAGCGATCCAGATCCGACGCTTCCGCCTGCCGAAGCCGCAGATCAAGCACGGCGAGGCGCCTCGCTGAGCGACTCCCCGGGACCACGAGAACGGCCGACGCGATCACTCGCGTCGGCCGTTCTCGTGTAAAGAGGGCTCAGGCCTCCGGGGAGGCGGTGCCCGCCTCGCCCTGCGGCACGTCCTTCGCGGAATCCTTCGGCGCGTCCTTCGCGGCGGGCTTCGCGTCGACGCCCGCCTCCTTGCGCTGCTGCGGAGTGATCGGGGCGGGGGCCGCGGTCAGGGGGTCGTAGCCGTTGCCGGTCTTGGGGAAGGCGATGACCTCGCGGATCGACTCCTCCCCGGCCAGCAGCGCCACGATCCGGTCCCAGCCGAAGGCGATGCCGCCGTGCGGCGGGGCACCGAACTGGAAGGCGTCCAGCAGGAAGCCGAACTTCTCCTGCGCCTCCTCGGCGCCGATCCCCATCACCTCGAAGACGCGCTGCTGCACGTCCTGGGAGTGGATGCGGATCGAGCCACCGCCGATCTCGTTGCCGTTGCAGACGATGTCGTAGGCGTAGGCGAGGGCGCTGCCCGGGTCCGTGTCGAAGGTGTCGAGGAACTCGGGCTTCGGCGAGGTGAAGGCGTGGTGGACCGCGGTCCAGGCGCCCCCGCCCACGGCGACGTCACCGGCCGCGCGGGCATCCGCGGCGGGCTCGAACATCGGCGCGTCGACGACCCACACGAAGGCGAAGGCGTCCTCGTCGATGAGCCCGAGCTTCTCGGCGATCTCGTTCCGGGCCGCGCCGAGCAGGGCACGGGAGCTCTTCGGCTCGCCGGCGGCGAAGAAGACGCAGTCGCCGGGGGCCGCGCCGGTCTTCTCGAGCAGACCCGCCTTCTCCTGCTCGGAGATGTTCTTGGAGACGGGACCGGTGAGGGTCCCGTCCTCCTGGACGAGCACGTAGGCGAGACCCTTCGCACCGCGCTGCTTGGCCCACTCCTGCCAGGCGTCGAGCTGGCGACGGGGCTGGGAGGCGCCGCCGGCCATGACGACCGCGCCGACGTAGGGGGCCTGGAACACGCGGAAGGGCGTGTCCGCGAAGTACTCGGTCATCTCGACCAGCTCGAGGTCGAAGCGCAGGTCGGGCTTGTCCGAGCCGTAGCGGCGCATCGACTCGGCGTAGGTGATGCGCGGGAAGGGGCCGGAGATCTCATGGCCGGCCTTCGCCCAGACGGCGGAGAGGATCTGCTCGGCCAGCGCGATCACGTCCTCCTGGTCCACGAAGCTCATCTCGACGTCGAGCTGGGTGAACTCGGGCTGGCGGTCGGCGCGGAAGTCCTCGTCGCGGTAGCAGCGGGCGAGCTGGAAGTACTTCTCGATGCCACCCACCATGAGCAGCTGCTTGAACAGCTGCGGGGACTGCGGCAGCGCGTACCAGGAGCCCGGGGCGAGGCGCGCGGGGACCAGGAAGTCGCGGGCGCCCTCGGGGGTGGAGCGGGTCAGGGTCGGGGTCTCGACCTCGACGAAGCCCTGGTCCAGGAGGGTGTCGCGCGCGGCGCGGTTCACCTCGGAGCGCAGGCGCATCGCGGCGGCCGGGCCCTGCCGACGCAGGTCGAGGTAGCGGTAGCGCAGGCGGGTCTCCTCGCCCACCTCGCTGTGCTCGTCGAGCTGGAAGGGCAGCGGCGCGGAGGTGCTGAGCACCTCGACCTCGGTCGCGGTGACCTCGATCTCGCCGGTGGGCAGCTGCGGGTTCTCGTTGCCCTCGGGGCGGCGGTCGACGGAGCCGGTCACCTTCAGCACGTACTCGCTGCGCAGGTGCATCGCCTCGTCCTCGCGCACGACGACCTGGGTGACGCCCGCGGCGTCGCGCAGATCGAGGAACGTCACGCCGCCGTGGTCACGGCGACGGCCGATCCAGCCGGTGAGGGTGACGGTCTGTCCGATGTGCTCCTGGCGGAGCTCACCGGCGGTGTGGGTGCGCAGCACGGGATGTCCTTCGCGGTGTCGGGGGTCGGTGGCTCCCCGGCGCGGCGCGCGCGGGGTCCGGCGCACGGGGTGCGCGGAGAGGCCAGCCTACCGTCCGGGGTGAGGGATCTCGCCACCGCCGACCTGTCGGAGCGGGCCCTCTCCCCCGTAGACTCGAGATCTGTTCGACCTGCCGGAGCGCAGGTCCTTCCGCCCGAGTCCGCCCGAGCATGCCGTGCCCCGCGCATGGCGCTCGCAGCGCGGAATGTATGGGCAGCCACGCCCTGCGACCTGTTGGGGCCTGTTGAAACCCCTGACCGTCGTAAGGACGCCATGACCGAATCCCGCCCTGCCCCCGATGCCGCCGACCCCGCCGACGGGTCCGACGTCCCTGCCGAGACCGTGACCGAGAGCACCGAGGGGGCGGGCGCGCAGAGCGGGGCCGCCCCCTCGGCCGCCGAGGAGCCGCAGGCCCCGGCCGGGCCCAGCTTCGACGACATCGACCTGCCGGCGCCGCTGCGGCGCGCGGTCGACGAGCTCGGCTTCACCACCCCCTCGGCGATCCAGGCGCAGGCGATCCCCTCGCTGCTCGAGGGCCGCGACGTGATCGGCGTCGCCCAGACCGGCACCGGCAAGACGGCCGCCTTCGGCCTGCCGCTGCTGGCCGCCGTGGACCCGTCCGCCCGCGAGCTGCAGGCGCTGGTGCTCGCCCCGACCCGTGAGCTCGCGATGCAGGTCGCCGACGCGATCTCCTCCTTCGCCACCTCCATGGGCGGGCTCGACGTGGTCGCCCTGTACGGCGGCTCCCCCTACGGCCCGCAGGAGCGCGCGCTCTCGCGCGGCGCCCAGGTCGTCGTCGGCACCCCCGGCCGCGTGATGGACCACATGCGCCGCGCGAACCTCAAGCTGGACACGATCCGCTTCGCGGTCCTGGACGAGGCCGACGAGATGCTGCGCATGGGCTTCGCGGAGGACGTCGAGGAGATCCTCTCCCACTCCCCCGAGAGCCGTCAGGTCGCGCTGTTCTCCGCGACGATGCCCGCCGCGATCCAGCGCGTGGCGCAGACCCACATGAAGGACCCGGTGCGTGTGAGCGTCACCCCGCAGTCCTCCACCGTCAAGAGCGTCACCCAGACCTACGCCGTGGTGCCCTTCAAGCACCGCACCGGCGCGCTCGCCCGCGTGCTGGCCACCTCGTCCGCCGAGGCGGCGATCGTCTTCGTGCGCACCCGCGCCGCCGCCGAGGAGGTGGGCTCCGCGCTGGTGGCCCGCGGCCTGATCGCGGCGTCGATCAGCGGCGACGTGCCGCAGAAGGAGCGCGAGAAGATCGTCGAGCGGCTCCGCGACGGCTCTCTGCAGGTGCTCGTCGCCACCGACGTCGCCGCCCGCGGCCTGGACGTCGAGCGGATCGGCCTGGTGGTGAACTTCGACGTGCCCAAGGAGGCGGAGTCGTACGTCCACCGCATCGGCCGCACCGGTCGCGCGGGCCGCACCGGCGAGGCGCTGACCTTCATCGGCCCGCACGAGCGCCGTGCGCTGAAGAACATCGAGCGCGCCACCAAGCAGACCCTCGCCGAGGCGGACATCCCCTCGCCCCGCGACGTCTCCAAGCATCGTCTCGCCGCACTGCTGACCCAGGTCCCCGAGCGGATCGAGCGGGGCCGTCTGGAGCTGTACCGCGAGCTGATCGGCGAGTTCGTCGCCGAGAACGACATCGACCCGCTCGAGCTCGCCGCCGTGCTCGGCGCGATGACCGTGGGCGACGAGGGCCCCGGCGCGGCGAACGAGGACGAGGAGTTCACCGGTGCGCAGCTGCGCGGCGACGACCGTGAGCGCGGCGACCGCGGCCCGCGGGAGGCGACGCCGACGGAGCGCGGGTACACCTCCTACAAGGTCGGGGTCGGCCACTCCCACGGCGCACGCCCGCCGGGCATCGTCGGCGCCATGACCGGCGAGGGCGGCCTGCACGGGAAGGACATCGGCAAGATCCAGATCTTCCCGCACTTCTCGCTGGTCCAGATCCGCGGCTCACTCACCCCGGAGCAGATGGACCGCATCAGCCGGGCCAAGCTCGGCGGGCGCGAGCTGCGCATCGGCCCGGACCGCGGGCCGCGCGGGGGCAAGGGCCCGCGTCGTGACGGCGAGCGTCCCTTCCGCCGCGACGACCGACCGCGCCGTGACGACCGCGACGGCCGCCCCGAGGGCAGGCGCCGCCCCTTCCGCCGGGAAGGCTGAGCGCCGCTCCCGCCCCGGGGACGGCCCCGCCTCGATGCGGCTGCCCGGGGCGTGAGCTCGGCGGTGCCCGGCTCCGCCGGGCACCTCGCGACGCAGTGCCTCCGCACAGCACAGGACCCCGTCACCCTTCCGGGTGGCGGGGTCCTGTCGTCGCGGGGTCGCGACCGGTATCGGCCCTGCGGAGGCGTCAGCCCTGCTTCTGCTGTGCCTCGGCGTAGGCCTTGCGGACCTCGTCCATGTCCAGGTTCTTCACCTGGCCGATGAGGTCCTCGAGCGCGGACTGCGGCAGGGCGCCGGCCTGGGAGAAGACCGGGATGCCCTCGCGGTAGGCGACGAGGGTCGGGATGGAGGTGACGCCGTAGCGCATGGCGAGGTCCTGCTGGTCCTCGGTGTCGACCTTCGCGAAGGTGACGTCCTCGTGCGTCTCCGAGGCCTCCTCGTAGATCGGGGAGAAGCGCTGGCACGGCACGCACCAGCCCGCCCAGAAGTCGATCAGGACGATGCCGTCCTCGACGGTCTTGTCGTGGTTCTCGGTGGTCAGAGTGAGCGTAGCCATGCCCCCTGGAACGCCGCGGCCCCGGGGATCATTCCCCCGGGGCCGCGGTGTGAGCCAGCTCATCCTCCGGCGGTCGGACAGGCGGTCAGTCCACCTGGTCCTCCTGGGCGGCGAGGACGCGCGGGCGCAGGTCCTCGGCGGGGGGCTGCCAGGTGGTGGCGTCGGCCGCGGACTGGTCGCCGCTGCGGATGTCCTTGACCTCCCCGCCGGTGCCCTCCTCGCCGGGGAACCAGATGAAGGGGATGCCGCGGCGGTCGGCGTAGCGGATCTGCTTGCCGAACTTCGCGGCGCTCGGAGCGACCTCGCAGGCGATGCCGCGGGCGCGCAGCGCCCGGGCGGCCGCGTCGCTGCGGCCCCGGTGCTCCTCATCGGCGACCGAGACGAGCACGCAGGTGGGGACCGCGCGGCTCGGCGCCGCCATCCCGGCCGAGACGAGGCGGGAGACCAGCCGCGAGAGGCCGATGGAGAGGCCGACGCCGGGATAGGTGTGGCGGTTGTCGGAGGCGAGGCGGTCGTAGCGCCCGCCGGAGCAGATCGAGCCGAGCGACTCGTGCCCGGCGACGAAGCTCTCGAACACGGTGCCGGTGTAGTAGTCCAGGCCGCGGGCGATCGAGAGGTCCGCGACGATCATGCCGGGCACGGCCGCCTCGACCCGCTCGATGACGGCGGTGAGCTCGGCGATGCCCTCCTCGACCATCTCGCCGCTGCCGCCGAGGTCGCGGACCTGATGGGCGAAGGAGGCATCACGAGTGCGGATCGAGGCGAAGGCGAGCGCCCTCTGCGCCTGCTCCTCGCTCGCGCCGGCCTCGTCGCGCAGCAGTGCGGCCACGGCGCCGGCGCCGATCTTCGGCAGCTTGTCGAGGGCACGCAGCACGGGGGTGTGGTCCTGGAAGCCGATCGCACGGAAGAAGCCCTCGGAGAGGCGGCGGGTGTTGGCGTGGATGCTCACCTGCGGCAGCGGCAGGCGCGAGAGGATCTCCGCCATCACGATCGCGACCTCGGCCTCGACGTGGCCGGGCAGGGTGTCCTGGCCGATCACGTCGAGATCGGCCTGGTAGAACTCGCGGAACCGGCCGTCCTGGGGACGCTCGCCACGCCACACCTTCTGGATCTGGTAGCGCCGGAAGGGGAAGGCGAGGTCGTTCTGGTGCTCGAGCACGTAGCGGGCGAGCGGGACGGTGAGGTCGAAGTGCAGGCCGAGGGTGCGGGAGCGGTCGGCGCCGGCGTCCTCGTCGCCCTCCTCGGCGTGGAGGCGGCGCAGCACGTACCCCTCCTTGTCGATCTCCCCCTTGCGCAGCAGCTGCTCGAGCGGCTCGACCGCGCGCGTCTCGATGCCGGAGAACCCGTGCAGCTCGGCGACCTCCCGGAACACGTCGATCACGTGCTGCTCGACGAGACGCTCGGAGGGGAGCCACTCCGGGAATCCTGACAGGGCGGCGATCTTCGCCATGCGGTGCACTTCCTTCTGGTCGTCTGCGGTGCGGGCCCATTATCCCCTCTCGGGGCCGGGCGTGCCCGAGGCGGGGTCGCACGGCGCCGGACGAGGCGGAACGCCGGCGCGCTCCGCTGTAGAGTTCCGTGACGTG
Organism: Brachybacterium sp. HMSC06H03; assembly: GCF_001807385.1. Lineage (NCBI taxonomy): Bacteria > Bacillati > Actinomycetota > Actinomycetes > Micrococcales > Dermabacteraceae > Brachybacterium > Brachybacterium sp. HMSC06H03. The sequence goes on from NZ_KV788694.1 coordinate 9,068, forward strand.
GTCGCCCCGGTCCCTCCGTGACGAGCACCCCATCAGCCCGGCCGTCCCGGTGACGGCAGTGTCCCGCCCCGCAGCGGATCCCATCGAAGGAGCTCATCGTGAGCGAGTCCGAGACTTCCCTCCCCGCCGACCAGGCAGCCGCCCAGCCCGCCGACGCCGTCGTCGACGCCACGGCCGAGCAGAGCTCCGCGGAGCCCTCCGCCCCCGAGGCGCAGACCGCGGCCGCCGAGCAGGCCGGCCCCGCCGCCGAGACCGGCGAGCGGGTCGCGGGGGCCGAGCAGAGCACCGCGACAGAGCAGAGCACCGCGACCGGGGAGAGCGCCTCGGAGACCAGAACTGCCTCGGAGGCCTCGACCTCCTCGGACGACGCGACTCCCCCCGACGACGCGGCCCCCGCCGAGGGAGCGGGTGCCTCCACCGCGGCGACGCCGGCGACGCCTGCACCGACCCCCGTGACGAAGCCCGCGCCGGCCGGTTCCCGCCCGCGACCGGCCGCCCCCTCCCCCGCCGCGCTGGCGGGGAAGAAGCCGACGGCGGCGCTGCTGCCCGTCGCTCCCGCGGCCGCCGAGCACGACCCCGCCGAGATCGCCGCGGCGAAGGCCTTCGGCAGCGTGGCGGCGGACGGCACCGTCACCGTCCAGGACGGCACCCAGGTGCGCACGATCGGCACCACGACCGAGACCGACCACGACGCCGCGCTCGAGCCCTTTGCGAAGGGGTACCTGGACCTGGTCGCCTTCCTCGACCAGACCGCCTCAGCCCTCACCGCGCCCGAGCACACCCAGAACGAGCTCAACCGGCTCCTGGAGAACCTGCGCAAGAACATGAAGGAGCCGCAGGTCGTCGGCGACATCCCGGCGCTGCGCGTACGCGCCTCCGAGCTGCGCGAGCAGGCCAAGGAGAAGATCCGGGCGCTCGAGGCGAAGCGGGCCGAGGGCCGTGAGGCCGCGACCCGTCGCCGCACCGAGTTCGTCGAGTCGATCGAGGCCCTGGTCGCCACCGACCCGGAGCAGATCTCCTGGAAGAACGCCGGCGAGACGATGCGTCAGATGGTCCCGACGTGGAAGCAGATGCAGTCCGAGGACATCGGCCTGGACCGCCCCACCGAGGAGGCTCTGTGGAAGCGGCTCTCGGCCGCCCGCGGCTCCTTCGACCGGATGCGCAAGCAGTTCTTCTCCCAGCTCGACGAGCGGCATGCCGAGGCCGCCGCGCAGAAGGAGGAGCTCATCGCCCGCGCCGAGGCGATGCAGGACTCCACCGACTGGGGTCCGACGGTCCGGGCGTACAAGGACCTCATGGACCAGTGGCGTCGTGCGCCGCGCGGCAGCCGCAAGAAGGATGACGCCCAGTGGAAGCGGTTCAAGGCCGCCCAGGACACGTTCTTCGCGGCGCGCAACGCGGATCTCCACGAGACCGAGGCGGAGCAGCGCAAGAACCTCGAGGTGAAGGAGGCGCTGCTGGCCGAGGCCGAGGCCCTCGACCCGGCCGAGGACCTCGAGGCGGCGAAGTCCGCGCTGCGCTCGGTCCAGGACCGCTGGGAGGAGGCGGGCAAGGTGCCGCGCGGCGACATGCGTCGGATCGACTCCCGCCTGCGGGCCGTCGAGCGTGCGGTGAAGGACGCCGAGCAGGCCGAATGGCGCCGCACCGATCCGCGCACCAAGGCGCGCGTCGAGGGTGCGTCCTCGCAGCTGCACTCCGCGATCGCCTCCTATGAGGAGGCGCTGGAGAAGGCGCGTGCCGGCGGCGACCCGAAGAAGATCGCGGAGGCCGAGGCGGCGCTCGAGGCCCGCAAGGAGTGGCTCGCGGTGATCGAGCGCTCCGCCCGCGACCTGGGCTGAGGCGCCCGCGCGCCGTCCGCCGGCGCCGCGCACCTCTCCTCCCCACTGCCCCGCTCGTCCACAGGGACGGGCGGGGCATTGCCGTGCGGACCGGTGGGGGCCAGGGTCGATGCATGGAGACCCTCGCCGCCGCCGCGCCCGCCCTCACCGCACCCGCTCCCGGGGTGCCCGTCGACGCCGCGCTCCGCGGCGCCCTGGCGGACCCCGTGCTGCGCGAGCTCCTCACCGACGCCCCCGCACAGGACGCTCCCCCGCCCTGCGACCGCCCGCCCCCACCTGCGAGGCTGCGCCCGATCGGGCTGTGCGCGGCCTGGTCCCATCACGCGGCGGAACTCGCCCTCCCCCTCGGCGCCGAGCTGCAGCGCTGGGAGGAGACCCCGACCACCGCCGCGATGGTCGCCCGCGGGGAGATCATCCGACTGCTGCCCGGGGTGTTCCTGCCCCCGGATCTCCTCGGGACCTCGGTGCGCCGTGCCCTGGCGCTCGGCTGCGCCCTCGGGGAGCACCTGCAGTCCCATCACGTGATCGCCGGGAGGAGCGCCGCCTGGGTGCATCTGGGCGGTCGGCCGCCGGCACCGCTCGAGCTGCTCTCCCCCGCGCACCGAGGGATCCTCGCCGGCGTGGTCCAGCGCCATGCCCGGCTCGTCCCGGGCGACATCGACACCGTCGGCGGCGCGCCCGTGACCACGCCCCGCCGCACCGCCTCGGATCTGCTGCGCTTCAGCCCCGAGGCGATCGCCCGCCCGCTGCTGCGGCGACTCGAACGGGCCGGCCTGGTGGAGCACGAGGAGCTGCGCGCGCATCTGCACCGGCTGCACCGGCATCCCGGCGTGCAGGAGGCCCGGGAGCGGCTGGACCGGGCTCTCACACCGCTCACGGCGCGGTCGGACACGGCAGAGCTGGACGGGACCGGACGGTGCGGACCGCGACGGGCCCTGGAGCCGCCGTCCACTGTGTGGCCGCTCACAGGGATGCGCCTGGAGGGTCCGCTGATCACAGCGCGGTCGGAGCGGAACGGGCCTCTCAGCTCGCCGTGAGCGGCGCTCCGAGTCCGACGGGCCGGCCGTCGGCCGTGACGCGGTAGACGTCGTAGACGCCCTCGACGCGCCTGACCTGGGCGAGCACGGACTGGAGGTGCGTGGGATCGGCCAGCTCGAAGGAGAAGAAGGTCGTCGCGAGCCGGTCGGTGTTCGACTGCGCCGAGGCGGACTGCAGATTGACCTGCTGCTCCGAGATCACCAGCGCCAGATCGGTGAGGAGTCGGGGGCGGTCCAGCGCCTCGACCTTGATGTGCACGAGATAGGCGGTGGAGTGCCGCCCGGACCAGCTCGCCTCGACCATGCGATCGGGCTGCTGCTCCTGGAGCTGTATCGCATTGGTGCAGCTGGTGTGGTGCACGGAGATCCCCGAGCCGCGGGTGATGAAGCCGACGATCGGATCGCCCGGCACCGGAGCGCAGCACTTGGCGAGCTTGACCCACAGGTCGGCATGGCCGTCCACGATGACGCCCTGGTCCGTCTCCGCCGTGTGACGTTCGGCGCGGCTGCCCCGCGGGCGGACCTTCGAGGGCAGGGTGATCTCGGCGAGGTCCTCCTCCGCCCCGTCGGCGCCGCCGAAGGAGGCGCGCAGCTTCTCGACGACGTGCTGGGCACCGGTGTGACCCTCGCCGATCGAGGTGTACAGCGCATCGATCGAGCCGAGGTTGAGCTCCGAGGCGATCGTGGCGAGCGTGTCGTGGGTGAGCAGGCGGCGCATGGGCAGGTCCTGCCGGCGCAGCGCCTTGGCGAGCTCCTCCTTGCCCCGCTCGAGCGCCTCCTCGCGACGCTCCTTCGAGAACCACTGGCGGATCTTGTTGCGCGCCCGCGGGGACTTCACGAAGCCGAGCCAATCCCGGCTGGGGCCGGCATCGGCGGACTTCGAGGTGAAGACCTCCACGACGTCGCCGGTGGCGAGCGCGGACTCCAGGGAGACCAGGCGTCCGTTCACCCGCGCCCCGATCGTGCGGTGTCCCACCTCGGTGTGGACCGAGTAGGCGAAGTCGACCGGGGTCGAGCCCTGCGGCAGGGCGAGCACGTCCCCCTTCGGCGTGAAGACGTACACCTCCTGCGTGTTGATCTCGAACCGCAGCGAGTCCAGGAACTCGCCGGAGTCGGTGGTCTCCTTCTGCCAGTCCATCAGCTGGCGCAGCCAGGCGGCGTCGTTCGTGATCGCCGCGGACTCGCCACCGCCCTGGCCGCCCGCCATCGCCTTGTACTTCCAGTGCGCGGCGACGCCGTACTCCGCCCGGCGGTGCATCTCACGAGTGCGGATCTGGACCTCGACCGGCTTGCCGGTCGGGCCGATCACGGTGGTGTGCAGCGACTGGTACAGGTTGAACTTCGGCAGCGCGATGTAGTCCTTGAAGCGGCCCTGCACCGGCGACCAGCGCGCGTGGAGCGTGCCGAGCACCCCGTAGCAGTCGCGGACCGTGTCCACGAGCACCCTCACCCCGACCAGATCGTAGATGTCGGAGAAGTCGCGGCCCCGCACGATCATCTTCTGGTAGATCGAGTAGTAGTGCTTGGGCCGGCCGGTGACCTCGGCCTTGATCCGCGCCTTCTTCAGATCCTCCTGGATCTGGGAGGAGACGGTGGAGAGGTACTGCTCGCGCGCCGGGGCGTGCTGGGCGACCAGCGAGACGATCTCCTCGTACACCTTGGGGTAGAGGACCTGGAAGGAGCGGTCCTCCAGCTCCCACTTCATCGCGTTCAGCCCCAGGCGGTGCGCGAGCGGGGCGTAGATCTCGAGGGTCTCCTTCGCCTTGCGCTCCGCCGAGGCGGCCGGCACGTACTTCCAGGTGCGGGCGTTGTGGAGGCGGTCGGCGAGCTTGATCAGCAGCACGCGCACGTCGCGGCTCATCGCCACGATCATCTTGCGCACGGTCTCGGCCTGCGCGGCCTCGCCGTAGGTGACCTTGTCCAGCTTCGTCACGCCGTCGACCATGACGGCGATGACCTCGCCGAACTCGGCGCGCAGCTGGTCCAGGGAGTAGTCGGTGTCCTCGACCGTGTCGTGCAGGAGCGCGGCGGCGACGACATCGGCCGGCGAGCCGAGCTCGGCGAGGATCGTGGCGACCGAGACCGGATGGGTGATGTACGGGTCGCCGCTGCGGCGGGTCTGGCCGCGGTGGGCGCGCTCGGCGACGGTGTACGCCTGGCGAACCAGCTCCTGGTTCTCCTTCGGGCTCACCGCCGTCATCGTCTCCAGCAGCGGTGCGAGCAGCGGATCCACCGGGGAGGAGCGCGGGGCGAAGAAGGACAGGCGCGAGCGGGAGCGTCGCGGCGCGGTCGAGGGGGTGCGCGGCGAGTCGGGCTGTGCGGGCGGCGTGGCGGGAGGGCGCGCGGCCTGGTCGGCCGGGCCGGCGTCGGCCCCGGCCTGCTCGGATGCGGTCCGCTCCTGCATGCACACCTCCCTGCCTGGAAGGCCCCAGTCTACGCGCGGGCGACAGGGGTGCGCGCCGCGTCCGCCGGCGGCGGACGGCGACGTCCCGGGGATCAGTCGGGGATGGACCAGACAGTGGTCAGCGGCACGTCCGGCAGCAGGTCGCGGCCGCCGAGGCCCTCGAGCTCGATGAGGAAGGAGGCACCGAGCAGCTCGACCTCGAATCGTCGGGTGAGCTCGACCGTGGCCGCGGCGGTCCCGCCGGTGGCGAGCAGGTCGTCGAGCACGAGGGTCCGCGCGCCGGCCGGGAGCGAGTTCTCGGGGATCTGGATCTCGGCGCTGCCGTACTCGAGCTCGTACTTCAGCCCGGCCGGGCGACCAGGGAGCTTGCCCGCCTTGCGCACCGGGATGAACCCGGCGCCGAGCTCGTACGCGAGCGGTGCACCGAGTACGAAGCCGCGGGCCTCGGTGCCGACGATGTACTCGATGCCCTCGGGCAGCAGCGTGGTCCAGTAGCGGATGACGCGGCGCAGCGCGCTCGCGTCGCGCAGCAGCGGGGTGATGTCGCGGAAGAGCACGCCGGGGGCCGGGAAGTCCGGGTACTCGGCGATGTGCGTGCTGCGCAGCGCCTCGATCTCGGCCGCTGCGGGGATCTCCTCCGCGGTGCGGAGCGGGGCAGGGGCGGTCTGCGGGTCGTTCATCGGTTCCTCACCTGCCGGAGCGTCGGCGTCGGGTGGTCCTGCGCGGCTGCTGCCGGGCGGGGCGGGGTGCGGCGTCGCGGCCGACGGTGCCGTCGTCCTCGTCGGCGGGGTCGGCCTCCGGGGTGCGCCCCTCCCCCTCGTCCGCCGTGTCGGCGTCCGCAGGATCGGCGGCGTCAGGGTCGGCGGCATCGGCGTCGCCGCCGCGCGTCGCGGCGTCCTCTGCGCCGGGAGCCCTGGCCGAGTCCTCGGACGTCGAGCCGGTCTCCCCGCGGCGCGCCCGCTCGAGGGCGCCGGTGTGGCGGACGATCGTGTCCTCGCGCCGGCGGAGGTCCACGAGCAGCCCCGGGGCGAGGAAGATCGAGGAGTAGGTACCGGCGATGATCCCGATGAACAGGGCGAGGGAGATGTCCTTGAGGGTGCCGGCGCCGAGCAGGAACGCGCCGATGGCGAGGATCGAGCCGATCGGCAGCAGCGCGACGACGGAGGTGTTGATCGACCGCACCAGGGTCTGGTTCGCGGCGAGCTCGACGAGCTCGGCGAAGGTGCGTCGGCGCTGGCCCGTGAGGTCTGCGGTGTTCTCCCGCACCTTGTCGAACACGACGATGGTGTCGTAGAGCGAGTAGCCCATGACGGTGAGGAAGCCGATGACCGTGCCGGGCGTGATCTCGAAGCCGACCACGCCGTACACCGCCGCGGTGAGCAGCATGTCGTGGCCCAGCGCGATCATCGCGGCGAGGGACGCCTTGAGGTCGCGGAAGTACAGCGCCATCATCGCGGCGACCAGGACCAGGAAGACCACGACGCCGCGGGCCATCTTCTGGGTGACGTCGCCGCTCCACACGGGGCCGATGTAGGAGGTCGAGACCGAGTCGGCGGGCACCCCGTAGGCCGTCGCGAGCTCTCCGGCGAGCTCGGCCGTCTGGTCCGAGTCGAGCTGCTCGGTCTGCACGCGCAGGGTGTCGCCGCCGAGCTGGGTGACCTTCGGCTCGTTGTCCGGCAGGTGCGCGCGCACGACCTCTCGCGCGGAGGACTGCTCGGTGTCGGCGACCCCGGCGATCTGGAACTCGGAGCCGCCGGTGAACTCGATGCCGAGGTTGGGCCCGCGCACGACCGCGAGGGCGCCCAGCAGCACCACGACGACGACGCTGATCAGGTACCAGGTGCGTCGGCGGGAGACGATCGGCAGGATCCGCCTGCCGGCGTGGAGGTCGTTGCCGAAGGTGGCGAAGGTGGCGCTCATCGGCCCTGCTCCTCGGTCTCGTCGGTGTCCTCGTGGGCCGGGGCGTCGGCCGCGCCGTCGTCGGAGGGGCCGTCCGCAGAGACCCCGTCACGGGCCTCCTGCGCCTCGCGCGCCTCCCGGGCCTCGCGGGCGCGGCGCACCGCGATCGGCTC
>NZ_KV788695.1:0-20494 GCF_001807385.1 Brachybacterium sp. HMSC06H03
GGCTTGACTCGCAACATAGGGACACCCCCCCGACCCCGATCCTGACCTCGGCCCGACCCTTGACGGCCCGCCGGTCCCATGGTTCATTAGTGGGGTAATGAACCAATGAGCCGCAGTCGCGGCGCCGACCCCGGAGGTCCTCGTGCTCGACGAGTCGAAGCCCCTCTTCATCGCGGTGGCGGAGCAGATCGAGGACGGCGTCCTCGATGGCACCTACCCGGAGGAGACCCCCGTGCCCTCGACCAACGAGCTCGCCGCCTTTCTGCGCATCAACCCCGCCACCGCCGGCAAGGGCCTGAACCGCCTGGCCGACGCCGGCGTGCTCGTCAAGCGGCGCGGCGTGGGGATGTTCGTGGCCCCCGGCGCCACCGACCTGGTGCGGCGCCGTCGCCGCCAGGACTTCCGTCAGGCCTACATCGCCCCGCTGCTGCGCGAGGCGGACCACCTGGGGCTCACCGCCCAGGAGGTCATCACCATGCTCACCGAGGAGGACCACCGATGACCGTCGTCGAGACCCGAGACCTGACCAAGCACTTCCGTGACGTCGCCGCGATCGACCACGTCGACCTCGACCTCGACGAGGGGCGCATCCACGGCCTGCTCGGCCGCAACGGCGCCGGCAAGACCACCCTGATGAAGCTGCTCACCGGCCAGACCTTCGCCACCTCCGGGCAGATGCGCGTGTTCGGCGAGGGCCCCGTGGAGAACGCCGCGGTGCTCGCGCGGACCTGCTTCATCCAGGAGAGCCAGAAGTACCCCGACGGCTTCCGGCCCCGGGACGTGCTGCGCATCGCCGAAGGCCTCTACCCCGCCTGGAGCCAGGAGCTCGCCCGCGAGCTGATCGGCGAGTTCCGCCTCCCCGAGAAGCGCCCCATCTCCAAGCTCTCGCGCGGCCAGCTCTCGGCTGTCGGGATCATCCTGGGCCTCGCCTCGCGGGCCCCGCTGACCTTCTTCGACGAGCCGTACCTGGGACTCGACGCGGTCGCGCGGCGACTGTTCTTCGACCGGCTGCTGGCCGACTTCGCCGAGCATCCCCGCACCGTGATCCTGTCCACCCATCACATCGACGAGGTCTCCCACCTCCTCGAGCACGTGGTGCTGCTGGACGGCGGCCGCGTCGTGATCGACGCCGAGGTCGAGGAGCTGCAGGCCGCGGCGATCGAGGTCTCCGGCCGGGCCGACGAGGTCCGCGGGTTCGTCGGGGACGCCGACCTCCTGCACTTCCAGGAGATCGGCGCGCTCGCCACCGCCACGGTCCACGCGGAGCAGGGGCGCGAGGAGCGGGCCCGGACCGCCGGGCTGCAGGTGGGGCCCGTGTCCCTGCAGAACTACATCGTCCACCGCACCAACACCGCCGCGGAGCACCCCGCGACGGTCTCCTGAGAGGAGCTCCGATGCGATATCGCAGCGTCATCGACATGCACGTCGTCAACCGCATGCAGGCATTCGGATGGCAGCCCATCATGGGCGCCATCTCCCTCCTGCTGGTCCTCGCCGTCGGCGCCATCATCGGCAGCCAGGGGCCGGAGGTCCGGGCCGGCATGTACGAGGGCATGACCTGGAACGGCGCGATCTTCGCCCTGCTCGGGCCCATGATCGGCTACGGCTTCACCTCGATGGGCCAGTACTTCCCGCTCGCACTCGGCCTCGGGCTGACCCGACGGGAGTTCGCGACCGGGGTGAGCCTCGTCTTCCTCGCCAACGCGGTCGTCTACTCCGTGGTCATCACGATCGGCAAGATCATCGAGGTCGCCACCGGCGGCTTCGGACTGCGGATCCGCTTCTTCGACGTCTTCTACACCGGCACCGGACCCGCCTGGCAGACCCTGATCCAGACCTTCCTGCTGATCCTCGGCGTGCTGTTCCTGGGGGCGGCGATCACCGCCGCCTACCTGCGGTTCGGTCAACCGTTCCTGTGGATCGCCGGAGCGGTGCTTGCCGTGCTCGCGGTGGCGCTGCTGGCCGGGATCATCCTGCTCGACGGGTTCGGCAGCGGCCTGCTGGAAGTGCTCACGATGGGCTGGGGGCCGTGGATGGCCGTGATCGCCGTGATCGGCGCGGCCTCCGCCGGGGTCTGGCTGCTGCTGGTGCGCCGCACCCAGACGCGCTGAGCGGTCGGGGCGCGGTCCGGCCGGACGGTAGACTTCCGCGGGTGCCTCCGGGCACCGGGAGGGTTGTCAGAGCGGCCGAATGAGATGGTCTTGAAAACCATTGTGCAGTGACCCTGTACCGCGGGTTCGAATCCCGCACCCTCCGCTGACCTGGGCTTCCGGCGTCCGTCGCCGGGGCCGTGTCCCGCGGGGGCGGGCGACGTCGTGGTGAGGGGGAACGTGGCCGGGGTCAGGTATCGCGCGATGCGGGTCTGGTGGGTCCGGGCCGCGCTCGGCGTGGTCTTCGTGCCCGTCTCGCTCCTCATGCTGGGCAGCGGCGCCATGCTGCTGAGCACGGAGTCCGTCGCCGGGGTGCTCGGGTTTCTGCTGTGCCTGTCCCTCGTGCTCTTCATCGGCCTGGTCTGGTTCGTGGGCACCAGGATCCAGTTCCTCGTCGACGACGAGGGGATCACGATCGTCCACTACGTGCGCACCCATCGGATCCCGTGGGAGCGGGTCGCCGTGATCGAGCAGAGCAGCTCCTACTGGACCACGGGCGCCGCGGTCGTCGTGCTGCGCGAGCCCGCCGGCCGACGGATCACCGCGCTCGCGACCACGGATCGCATGATGCTGTACCGCGGGGAGAACCCATTCGACACCGTCCGAGCCGGGAATGCACCGCGCTGCCCCACCCTCGCCGCCATCGAGGCGCACCGCCGCTGGATCGCCGCGGCGAACGCGCGGATGCAGGGTCGACAGGACCCGCGGGCCCTGCACTGACCTGCGCGCTCAGCGGTCCGTCGGCTCCACGCGGCGCTCGCCGGCGCGGACCGGGACCGGCAGGTGGTTGCCCTCCGGCGGGCGGGGGCAGGTCGCCGAGGTGCTGAAGGCCGAGGGGAAGTTCAGCGCCCGGTTCAGGTCCACCTCGATGCGGTCCCCGTCGATCCGCGCCTCCACCTGACGCCAGTCCGCGCTCTCCGTGCCGGAGGTCTCGTCGGTGAACACGAGGGTCGAACGGCCGGTCACGACGAGCTCGATCTCGCGCCCGTCGATCGAGAGGCGCGCGACGCCGGGGGAGGGGATCTCCGAGGTGAGCCAGGGCAGGACCGAACCGACCGTGACCTCCGCCGGACGCGGTACGAAGGTGCCGGTCAGCACCGCGTCCGGGTCGTGGTCGAAGGTCGGCACGCCCTCGAAGGCGGTGCGGCGCGGGGCCGACGGGTCCAGCAGGCGCAGCCCGATCCGGTCGCCGCGGCGGATCACGTCGATCTGCACGTCCTCGCCGAAGCGGGCCAGGCGCACGTCGGCGGCCGCGCCGACGGTGACACGAGTGCGCTCGCCATGGTGCTCGACGAGCGCCTCGGGGGCGTCCGCCAGCAGCTCGAGCGCCTCGCCCTCCCACTCCGCCTCGAGCACGTCGCCCTCGCGCCGCCAGGTGCCGGGCACGCCCTCGATCTCGCGCGCCCCGTCGGCCGGGTCGATCCAGTGCAGTCCCACCTGGGAGAGGATCCCGTGCGGCGCCGCGAGGCCGCGGTCGCGACGGACGCGGAAGGCGAGGAAGTCCTCGGGGGCGGATGCGGTCATGGGAGCCTCCTGCAGGTCTCGGACGGGACGCTCGCAGTCTGCTCCTTCTTACCCCGCACGTCGAGGGCCCGCGTCATGCGCGGTCATCCGGCTCCCCGGACTGAGCCTGCCCTCCTTCCGCCGCGTAGCATGTGCGCCAACCAGGAGCATCGGCCGGATCGAGGAGATGACGACGATGGCGCAGTACACAGGTGTGGCAGTCAGCCCCGGACGGGTGATCGGCACCATCCGCACGATGGCCCCGCCGGTCGCCGAACCGCCGTCGGACGCGGTCCTCGCCGACGGCTCCGACGCCCAGGCCGAGTCCGAGCGGATCCCCGCCGCGGCCGCCGCCGTGCAGGCCACTCTCGCCCGCCTCGCCGAGCGCGCGAACGGCGACGGGAAGAAGATCCTCGAGGCGACCGCACAGATGGCCGCCGACCCCTCCCTCACGCAGACCGCCCAGGGCCTCGTCCTCTCCGGCGGGAAGACGCCCGAGCGGGCCGTGTGGGAGGCCGGCGACCAGGTCGCCTCCATGCTCGAGAACCTCGGCGGGTACATGGCCGAGCGCGCCACCGACGTGCGCGACGTCCGCGCCCGCATCGTCGCCGAGCTGCGCGGCGAGCAGGCCCCCGGCATCCCCGAGGTCGACGAGCCGTTCGTGCTCACCGCCATCGACCTCGCCCCTGCCGACACCGCCACCCTCGACCCCGCGCGGGTGCTCGCCCTGGTCACCTCCGACGGCGGCCCCCAGTCGCACACCGCGATCCTCGCCCGCCAGCTGGGCCTGCCCGCGATCGTCGCCGCGAAGGGGATCCACGAGTTCCCCGACGGCACCGAGGTGTTCATCGACGCCGGCTTCGGCACCATCACCGACGAGGTCACCGAGGAGCACCAGCGCCTCTCCGAGGCGTGGGCCGAGCTGCAGCGCAACCCCCTGACCTACGACGGCGGGGGAGGGGTCCTCGCCGACGGGACCCGCGTGCAGCTGCTGGCCAACATCGGCGGCGCGAAGGACGCCGAGAAGGCGGCCGCCGCGCACGCCGACGGCGTGGGCCTCTTCCGCACCGAGTTCCTGTTCCTGGACCGCGAGGACGAACCCGGCGTGGAGGAGCAGACCGCCGCGTACTCGGAGACCTTCGCGCACTTCCCGGGCAAGAAGGTCGTGGTGCGCACGATCGACGCGGGCGCCGACAAGCCCCTGCCCTTCCTCACCGACGCCGACGAGCCCAACCCCGCCCTCGGCGTGCGCGCCTATCGCACCTCCTGGGAGAAGCGCTCGGTGCTGACCAACCAGCTCGACGCGATCGCCGCCGCCGCGAAGAGCACCGAGGCGAAGCCCTGGGTGATGGCGCCGATGATCGCGACCGTCGAAGAGACCGAGGACTTCGTGGGCCTGTGCCGCGAGCGCGGCCTCGAGCCGGCCGGGATCATGGTCGAGACCCCCTCGGCCGCGATCACCGCCGACCGCCACCTCGCCGAGTCCGACTTCGCCTCGATCGGCACCAACGACCTCACCCAGTACACGATGGCCGCCGACCGCCAGCTCGGCTCCCTCGCGCACCTGAACTCGCCCTGGCAGCCCGCCGTGCTCGCGCTGGTGAAGGCCACCTGCGACGGCGCTCGTGCGGCCGGCGGCGACCCCGAGGCGTTCGGGGAGAGCGCGAACAAGCCCGTCGGCGTGTGCGGCGAGGCCGCGGGCGACCCCGGCCTCGCGGTGGTGCTCGTCGGCCTCGGCGTGAACTCGCTGTCGATGACCCCGCGCTCCCTGCCCGCGGTCGCGAAGGTGCTCTCGACCGTCACCCTCGAGCAGGCCAAGGACCTCGCCGCGAAGGCGCTCGCGGCCCGCACCTCCGAGGACGCGGTGAGCCTGGTCCGCGCGAACCTGCCGATCCTGGGCGAGCTGGGGCTGTGAGGGGCTGAGCTCCCCCTCTCGGCGCTCCTGAACGAGGAAGGCGCCCCACCTGGTCGGTGGGGCGCCTTCCTCGTCGCGGGGAGCTCTCGCTCACTCCTCGGCGTCGAGGTCCTTCTCGAGCAGGTCCGCGAGGGCGTTGACCGACTCCTCGGCCCCCTCGCCCTCGGCGCGGAGGGTCACCTCGTCGCCGTGACCGGCACCGAGGGTCATGAGCATCAGCATGCTCGAGGCCTGCACGGCGCTGCCCCCGGCCTTCTCGATGGTGACGGTGGCCGGCTGCTGCGCAGCGGCCTGGGCGAAGATGCCGGCGGGGCGGGCGTGGAGCCCGGAGGCGCTGGCGATCGTGACGGTGCGCTCTGCCATGGTGGATGCCTTTCGATCGGGTGGTCCCGCGGCCGCGGGCTGCGGGCGAGAAGTCGGGGACGGCTCGGGCGGGGTGCTCAGTCCGTGTGACGCGAATATACCGGGGACGCGATCCGCTCGCGCACCTCGGCGTACAGGGGGTGGGACGGCTCGAGGCCGGTGATCTCCGCGGTCGCGGCGTCCGGATCGGCGGAGGCGAGGATCTCCTGCAGGCGATCGACCTCCTCGTCGCCCTCGGGAGTGAACACGAGCGCGGCGGAGAGGGAGTTCAGCAGCGCCTCGTGGCCGAGCCCCCGCTCGGCGAGCTCCGCGGCGGGGCCGATGATGCGGTCCTGGCGGGAGAGCTTGCGCAGCGGGGAGCGGCCGACGCGCTCGACCGGATCCGGCAGCGCCTCGTTCGCGAAGCGGCCGAGCACCTTCGTGCGGTAGGCGGCCATCTCCTCCTCGGCGAAGCCGTGCTTGGCGACCAGCAGCGAGGAGGTCTCCTCCAGCACGGCCCCGACCTGCGCGGCGACCTCCGGGTCCGCGATCGACTCGGCGATCGTGGCGTGGCCCGTGCGGGCGCCGTGCCAGGCGGTGGTGGCGTGGCCCGTGTTCACCGTGAACAGCTTCCGCTCGATGTACGGGCCGAGGCTGTCCACCCAGGTGATGCCCGGGACGTCCGGCTCGGTGCCCTCGAAGGGTCCGCGCTCGACGGCCCACTCGTGGAAGTCCTCGACGGTGACATCGAGGCCCGCGCCCTCGGCCTGGACCGGGACGATCCGGTCCACGGCGGTGTTCGCGAACAGAGCCTTCTCGTCGAGGTCCTCGCCCTGGTAGGCGGCGCGCACCTCGGCCTCCAACAGATCGGTCGCGTTGATCGCGTTCTCGCAGGCGAGCACTGCGATGCGTGGCGCCCCCGCGGGGCGGGCCGCGATGCCGGCGGCGATGTTCGGGGCCACGAACCGCAGGATCCGGGCGCCGACAGCGGTGGTGACCATGTCCGCCGAGGCGATCTCCTCGGCCAGGCCCTCCGGGTCCTCGCTCGAGTTGATCGCCCGGAAGCCGTCGACCACCGTCGAGGTGGGGTGCCGGCCGACGGTCCGCACCGTGTACGAGTCCGCGTCCTGCAGCGACTCGACCAGCGGCGCGGCGACGTCGGAGAACACCACCTCGAAGCCGGCCTCGTGCAGCAGCAGGCCCACGAAGCCGCGGCCGATGTTCCCTGCACCGAAGTGCACTGCCTTCATCCTGCTCACTCCTTCTCGTCCCCGAGGATCTCGAGGATCTCGTCGGTGGTGGTGGCATCCTCGAGACGCTTGACCTGGGCGGGGTCGGAGAAGGTCATCGCGACCTTCTGGAGCAGGGTGAGGTGCTCGTTGCCGACCCCGGCGATGCCGATCACGAAGGTGGTCGGGTTGCCGTTCCAGTCGATCCCGCCCGGGTAGCGCACGAAGGACATCGCCGAGCGGGTGATCGAGGACTTCGCCTCGTTCGTGCCGTGCGGGATCGCCAGGCCGTTGCCCATGAAGGTGGACACGGTCGCCTCGCGGTCGTGCATCGCCCGCACGTAGCCCTCGTCCACGGCACCGGCGGCGACCAGCAGGGCACCGGCCTCGTCGATGCCGGAGGCGGAATCGGTGGCGGTGCCGTCCAGGACGATGCTGGAGGGGGCGAGGATCTGCGGGGCGGAGTCTGCGGAGTCCTTCGCCGTCTTCTCCTCGTCCGTGCGGGGTGCCGCGTGGCGGCCGCGCGGGGACTCGTCGGCCGACGGGGTGGTCGCGGCGGCGGTCGCCGCACCGGTTCCGGCGGCTGCGCCGGCGCCGGCTGCCGCGTCGGGATCGTTGCGCTGGCCCACGAGCTCGACGACCTCGTCGTAGCGGGGCGAGTTCATGAACTGGTCGACGCTGACGTGGACCGCCGAGCCGGTGCGCTGGCGGGCGCGATCGGTGAGCTCCTTCTGGGTCACCACCACGTCCCACTCGTCGTTCAGGCTCGAGATGGCCTTGTTCGTGACCTCGACGTCGTCGAAGCCGGCCGCGCGCACCTTCTTGCGCAGCACGGTCGCGCCCATGGCGGAGGAGCCCATGCCCGCATCGCAGGCGAAGACGATCTTCCGGATCGGGCCGGTGTGGCCGGAGGCGTCGGCCGCGGCGGCCGCCCCCGCACCCGCGGCGCCCGCCGCGCCGGCACCGGTGAGCGCGCCAGCGACGGAGGACTTCTTGCCCTTCATCTGCTCCATCTTGGCGGTGGCCGCGGCGATGTCGCCGTCGTCCTGCTTGCCGATCTTCAGGAAGAGTGTCGAGAGCAGGAAGCTGACGGTGGCCGCGCCGAGCACGGCGAGGGCGATGCCCAGGTAGGAGTCGCGGGCGGCGACGCCGAAGATCGCGAAGATCGAGCCGGGGGAGGCGGGGGCGATGAGGCCAGTGCCGAAGGCGACGTTGATCGCGACGCCGGTCATGCCGCCGCCGATCGCGGCGAGGATCAGCAGCGGCTTCATCAGCACGTAGGGGAAGTAGATCTCGTGGATGCCGCCGAAGAACTGGATGATCGCAGCGCCCGGGGCGGAGGCCTTCGCAGCCCCGCGGCCGAAGAAGGTGAAGGCCAGCAGGATGCCGACGCCCGGGCCGGGGTTCGACTCGAGCAGGAACAGGACGGACTTCCCGTTGATGGCCGCCTCGGAGATGCCCAGCGGCGTGAGCACGCCGTGGTTGATGGCGTTGTTGAGGAAGAAGACCTTCGCGGGCTCGATCAGGATCGAGACCAGCGGGAGCAGCCCGGCGTTCACGAGCGCCGCGACGCCGTTGGAGAGCAGGGTCATCAGGCCGTTCACCAGCGGGGCGAGGCCGAAGAAGCCCGCCGCCAGCAGGCCGAAGCCGATGATGCCGGCGGAGAACATGTTCACGAGCATCTCGAAGCCGGCGGGGATGTGGTCCTGCCAGAGCCGGTCGAGCTTCTTCATGATCCACGCTGCGAGCGGCGCCATGATCATCGCGCCGATGAACATGTGGACCTCGCCGAGCGGGGCGTAGTCCGCGGCGTCCTTGCCGGAGGCCACCCACTGCTCGAGCAGCTGCGCGTTCTCCTGGTCGATCAGCCAGTCCGAGCCGGCGATCACGCCCATCGTCGCGATCACGCCGACCACGGCGCCGCGCGCCTCGTAGACCATCCGGCCGCCCGTGTTCGCGATGAGCAGCGGCAGCAGGTAGTGGATCATCGGGCCGACGGCCGCGGCGAGCGGCTCGTTCGGGGTCCACCCCTCAGGGATGAAGAACGCGGTGAGGATGCCCCACGCGATCAGGGCCGGGATGTTCGGCATCACCATGTTCGACAGCGATGTGCCGACCTTCTGCAGGGCGACGCGCGGGCCGGCCCCGCTCTTGGTCTCGGTCGTGGCGGTCATGAGCCATCCTCACGGGGGTGCGGGACCACGGGGCTGGTCCTCGGTGGGCGACGTCGCGGGCCGGGCGGCTCGCTGCGGCCGGTCGGGGCCGTGCCCTCTCGAGGAACCGTGGGCCTGCTCCGTCGGCGTGCCCCGCAGTCTAGACCCGGACCGGGCTCGGACGGCGGTCGCCGGTCCTGCGTCGTGCGAGGTGAGCGGGGATCAGACCGCGTCGGCCGCCTCGTCGTCCTCGGTCGCGACGGCACGGGTCGCCCGCCAGCGCCGGTACGACACGACGGTCAGGACGAGCACCACGACCCAGGAGGCCACCACGACGGCGCCGTGGAACACGTCCGGGGCGGCGAGGAAGGCGCCGATCGCGATGAGGGAGACCTGGCCGGGCAGCGCCGAGAGCGCTGTGGCCAGCAGGAACTCGCGGCTCGGGATGCCGAGCGCGCCGCTGCCGTAGTTCACCGGCCAGTAGGGGATCCCGGGCATCAGCCGCAGGGTGCACACCGCGTAGAAGCCGCCGCCCTCCAGGCGCTCCTCGACGACCTCACGGTGCGAGCCGAGCGCCCGCATCACCGTCTCGCGGCCCAGCGCCCGGGCGAGCCAGTACGCGCCGAGGCAGCCGGCCGTCACCCCGATCATCGACAGGAGCGTGCCGGGACCCAGGCCGAACAGCATCCCGCCGGCGACCGCCATGATCGTCACGGGGATCGGGGTCAGCGCCACCAGGGCGTAGAGGGCGATGAAGGCCAGCGGTGCCCAGGCGCCGAAGTCGTCGATGTCCGCGCGCAGCTCGTCCAGCGAGGGCAGGCGCACGTTCAGCGCGAGCCACACCATCGCCAGCGATGCTGCGACGAGCGCGACGTTGCGCGCGATGGAACCCCAGGGCGTGCTGTCCCGCTCCGCCCCGGGGCTCGTGCGCTCGGAGGTGCTCAGAGGGCGCCCTGCGACTCCGTCCCCGCGGGGATCGGGGTCATGCGGGTGACGGTGGCGGGGCCCTCGATGAGGTCGGCGATGTCGGCGCGAAGGATCTTCACCTGGTCGCTCTCGCCGTGGACGTCGAGGTCCTCGACCGTCGTCCACTTCTCGATCATCGTCACGGTGCCGTCCTCGGCGTCGTGGATCGCGTAGAGCTCGCAGCCCTTCTCGGTGTGGACGGCCTCGATGCCGCGGCGCATGGCCTCCGCGAGCTCCTTCTGCTTGCCGGGCTTGGGCTGGAAGACGGCGGTGACGACGACGGTCATGGGAACTCCTCGGGGTGCAGGAACACTGATCGTCCCCCATGGTGCCGTGCTCGACTGAACCGTTCCACCGCGTCCCACGCGGTCCCTCAGCCGTGCTCCTCGGCGGACGGTGTCCGCGAGGCGCAGCCCTCGAGTGCAGGCGTGGCGCTCCCCCCGGTCACAGCGCGGCCTCACGCGGACTTCTTCGAAGCGCCTGATCTCTTGGCGGTACCGGACTTCTTGGTGCTGCCGGATTTCTTGCTGCTCGGCTTCTTGCTGCCCGACTTCCTGGTGCCGCCCGACTTCTCTCCGTCGTCGCCGGCTCCTGTGTCGCCGCCGCGGCGCCTCCGCACGCTTCGCTCGAGGGCGTCCATGAGGCTGATGACCTTGCCGCCCTCCTCCGAGTCCTCCCCGGAGCTCTGTTTCCCGAAGGTCGCGTCGGTGTCGACCGTGTCGCCTTCGTCCAGCTTCGCCTCGAGCAGCCGACGCAGCTCCGCCTGGTACTCGTCGGTGAACTGCTCGGGATGGAAGTCGTCGCTGAACTGCTCGACCAGTGCGGCGGACATCTCCATCTCCTTCGCGGAGACCTTCGACCTCGAGGGCCCGAAGTCGACGTCCTTGAGATCGGTCGGCCAGCGCAGGGTCTGCAGGGCCAGCAGGTCCTCGTGCACCCGGAGCACGCCCAGGCGCGCCTTCGTCCGCAGCGTGAAGGTGACGATCGCGGTGCGCTCGGTCTCCTCGAGGGTCCTCCGCAGCAGCACGTAGGCCTTCGAGGAGCGGCCGACGGGCTCGAGGAAGTACGAGGTGCCCAGCAGGATCGGGTCCACCTGGTCCGAGGGCACGAACTGCACCACGTCGATCTCGTCGCTCTCCTCCGCCGGGAGGGCATCGAGCTCCTCGTCGGAGAGCACGACCGTCTTGTCGCCGTCCTCGTAGGCCTTGTCGATGTGCTCGTAGTCGATCTCCCGCCCGCACACCTCGCAGCGCCGCTCGTAGCGGATCCTCCCCTGGTCGTCGTCGTGCACCTGGTGGAAGGAGATGTCGTGCGAACGTGTCGCCCCGTAGAGCTTCACCGGCACGTTCACGAGTCCGAAGGTGATCTCACCGCTCCATATCGCGCGCATGCCCCATGACACCACGGGGCGCGGCGCGCCGCCAGGAACGATCGGTCGGCGCCCCGGCCCGGCGCGTGACGTATCCGGTGATCGGAGGCACAGTGGGGACATGGCCACTCGAGAGCAGCAGGTGGAGATCGACGGGCGCCGGCTGAGGCTGTCGAACCTCGACAAGATCCTCTACCCGGCCACGGGCACCACCAAGGGCGAGGTGATCGACTACTACCACCGCATCGCCCCGGTGATGGTCCCGCAGGCGACGCGTCGCCCGGCGACGCGCAAGCGCTGGGTGGACGGGGTGGGCACCGCCGAGTCGCCGGGCAAGGCGTTCTTCCGCAAGGACCTCGAGGACCACGCCCCCGATTGGATCCCGCGCGCCGACATCGAGCACAGCGACGGCGTCTCCACCTACCCGCTCGTGGACGAGGCGGCCGTCCTCGTCTGGCTCGCCCAGCTCGCCGCGCTCGAGGTCCACACCCCCCAGTGGCGCTTCGACGCGGACCTCGAGCCCGCACGCCCCGATCGGATGGTCCTGGACCTCGACCCCGGCGAGGGGGCCGGGCTGGCGGAGTGCGCCCGTGCGGCGGCCTGGTGCCGCGAGATCCTCACCGACATGGGCCTCGAGAGCTTCCCGGTGACCTCCGGCTCCAAGGGCATCCACCTCTACGCGCCGCTGGACGGCAGCGCGAGCTCCGAGGAGGTCGACCAGGTCGCGCGCGAGCTCGCCCGAGCTCTCGAGACCGACCACCCCGAGGAGGTGATCAGCACCCAGTCCCGTTCGAAGCGCACCGGCAAGGT
The DNA here is from genome assembly GCF_001807385.1 of Brachybacterium sp. HMSC06H03. Lineage (NCBI taxonomy): Bacteria > Bacillati > Actinomycetota > Actinomycetes > Micrococcales > Dermabacteraceae > Brachybacterium > Brachybacterium sp. HMSC06H03. The sequence continues at coordinate 12,438 of NZ_KV788695.1, forward strand.
CCTCGTGGACTGGTCACAGAACAACGGCAAGAAGACGACGGTCTGCCCCTACTCCCTGCGCGGACGCCTGCGGCCCACCGTCGCCGCCCCGCGCACGTGGGAGGAGATCGAGGACCCCGCGCTCGCACACCTCGAGATGGCCGAGGTGCTCGAACGGGTCGAGGGCGGGATCGACCTCCTCGCGCCCCTCGGGCAGGACGAGGAGGGCGGCGCCGCGCCGGCCGGGCGGGCCCGCGACCGGCTCGAGGTGTACCGCTCGAAGCGCGACCCCGAGCGCACGCCCGAGCCCGTCCCCGCCCCCGACGTCGGCAGCGCCGCCGCGCAGGAGGCGCTCGAGGACGCGGAGCCGATGTTCGTCGTCCAGGAGCACCACGCCAGTCGTCTGCACTGGGACTTCCGCCTCCAGCACGAGGGCGTGCTGGTCTCCTGGGCGGTGCCCAAGGGGCCGCCCCTCGAGACGGGCGTCAACCGCCTGGCCGTGCAGACCGAGGACCACCCGCTCGAGTACGGCACCTTCGAGGGCACCATCCCGAAGGACGAGTACGGCGGCGGCGACGTCACCCTCTGGGACACCGGAACCATCGAGATCGAGAAGTGGCGCGAGGGGCGCGAGGTGATCGTGGTCTGCCACGGACGACCCGACGGCGGGCTCGGCGGCGTGCCCCGACGCTTCGCCCTCCTCCACACCGGCGGCATGGGCGGATCGCGCCGCTCCGAGGCGGCGCAGGAGAAGGCCGAGGCGAACTGGCTGCTGCACCTGATGAAGGACCAGCCCGAGGCCGACGGCGCAGAGGGGCCGGGCCCCGCCCCCACGGTGCCGTCGGAGGACGTCGAGATGGGCGAGCCGATCGCGCCGATGCTCGCCACCCTCGGGAGCCGGGAGGACATCCGCGAGGAGGACGAGTGGGCCTTCGAGATGAAGTGGGACGGGGTGCGTGTCATCGCGACCGTCCTGGGAGACCGGGTCCGTCTGACCAGTCGCGGCGGCAAGGACCTCACCGTCACGTTCCCCGAGCTGGCCGAGCTCGTCGACGCCGTGGCGCCGCCCCTGCGGGAGGCGGGGGAGACCGTGCTCGACGGGGAGATCGTGGCCCTGGACGGCCGTGACCGGCCCTCCTTCTCCCGCCTCCAGCAGCGGCTCGGCCTCACCCGGGAGCGCGACGTCGAGCGGGCCCGGAAGGACGTCGAGGTCCACGTGATGCTCTTCGACCTGCTCGTGCAGGGAGGCGACTCGCTGCTGCGCACCCCCTACCGGCAGCGGCGCGACCGGCTGTTCGAGGCGGTGCACGCCACCGACCACGTCCAGCTGCCGCACGCCGACCACGGCGACGTGGACCAGGCGATCGCCCTGTCGAAGGAGCTCCAGCTCGAGGGGGTGATGGCGAAGACGGAGAGCGGCGTCTACCGGCCGGGCAAGCGCACCCGCACCTGGATCAAGCTCAAGAACGCCCGTCACCAGGAGGTCGTGGTGATCGGGTGGCGCCACGGCAAGGGTGAGCGTTCCGGGACGATCGGTTCCCTCCTGGTCGCCGTCCCCGACCCGAGCGGGGATCTGCACTACGCCGGCCGCGTGGGCACCGGGTTCTCCACTCGCGATCTCGAGGAGATCGCGGGCCGGCTCCGCTCCCGCTCCCGGAAGACCCCGCCGGTCGACGACGTCCCCTCCGCGGACCGGCGCGATGCGGAATGGGTCCGCGCTGACCTGGTGGGGGAGGTGCAGCATGCCGAACGCACCGACGACGGCCGGCTGCGCCATCCCGTGTGGCGCGGATGGCGCCCGGACAAGCGGGCCGAGCAGGTGCGGTGGGAGACATGAGGGGGCCCGGGCTCATGGCGTGGTCTCCTGGATCACACCCGGGCCCCCGCAGCCCCGCCGATGACGTAGTCTTGGCGTGCACGGCGCAGGATGCCTCCCTCGGGGGCGACCGACGACGGTCGCGCATCACCGACGAGACAGGGACTCCATCACCTCCTCCGCACTGCCCACGAACTCCTCTCCGCACCATCCCCGGTCGCTCGCAGTGCCCGCCGAGCGCTCCGCCCCCTCCCGGCTGCGAGCCGATGCCGACGCCCTCGTCGCCGCGCTCGCCGGAGGGGCACCCACGGCCTCCGGGCCCCAGTACAGCCGCATCGGCGACGTCACGTCGTCGACCGCGGCTCAGGCGGCCCCCGTGGCCGCACCCGCACCCCGCCGCGACGACCACACCGGTCGCCGTGCTCCCGGGATGCGCCCATCCGCGACGGCGCCGTCGTCACGGATCTACGGGTCACGGACCGTGACTCACGACAACGAAGGAAATATCGCCATGGCTACTGGCATCGTCAGCTGGTTCAACTCCGACAAGGGCTACGGCTTCATCGCCCCCGAGGACGGCTCCGCCGATGTGTTCGCGCACTTCTCCGCGATCGTCGGCACCGGCCGTCGCGACCTGGTCGAGAACCAGCGCGTGGAGTTCGACGTCGAGCAGGGCCCCAAGGGCCTGCAGGCGACGAACATCCGCGGTCTCTGAGCTTCCGCACCACTCGACGCCCGTCGTCCCGGCACCTGCCGGGGCGGCGGGCGTCGTCGTTCCCGGGGGAGCCGCGCAGCGCCCGCTCCGCGGCACGGTCACCAGCGGAGCAGGTGCTCTCCGGGGCCGAGCTCCTGCGGCGCCGCCGTGCCCGGCTCCTGCGGGAGCACGACCGTCGCGCGCGTGCCGCCCGGAACCGTGAGGACGAGGGTGCGGGCCTCGCGGTCGAGGTCCAGGGCGATCTCGCCGGCGTCCGTCGCTCGGGTCATCGCGATGCGGCCGACGGGGACGTCCGGGTCCGGGGCGACGACGAACTCCTCCCAGCCCTCTGCGCCGCGGCGCAGCCCGGCCACGTGCTCGTGGAGCCAGGTCACGGGCGTGCCCATGAAGTAGTGGGAGTGCGAGCGCGGCTGCTCCCACATCTCCGCGAAGGTCGAGTTGCCGGCCTCGAGCCAGGCCCGCCAGCCGGGCGCCGTCGGGTTCGAGAGCACCCGCCACGCGAGCGCGCCGTGGCCGTGCGCGGAGAGGACCGGGAGCAGGAAGCGGACCCCGAGGTGGCCGCAGTCGTGGTGGTCGCCGCGGGCGGTGAGGTCGGCGACGAGGTGATCGACGACGGCGCCGCTGTGCTCGGGCGGGACGATCCCGAAGGCCAGGGGGAGGATGTTCGAGGTCTGGCGTTACGTGGGCGTGCCGGGTTCCGCGGCCGTGCCCGGGTCGCGGTAGAGGCCGCGTGTCGCGTCGAGGAAGACGGAGTTCACCGCCTGCTCGAGGGTGGAGGCGTCGGTGCGGAGCGTGTCCGGGGCGGGGAGGTCCGGTGCGAGCGGTTCGCCGGCCGCTGTTGCGCGCTCGAGCGCATGGGCCAGGCGGCGCAGGGCGTGGGCCACCAGGAGCGTGCCCGACAGGCGCCTGTCCTCCGGGGCGGGGCCCGGGCTGCCGGGGGAGAGGTAATCGCCGAGCACCGAGGAGATCAGTCCGTCCTCGTCCTGTCGGTCCAGCTCATGGGCGAGATACCGGGCGGCGGCCGGAGCGTGCCGTGCGACCGGGTCCGTCTCCCCGTACTCGCACACCATCTCGTCCAGCAGCACCTGCAGCAGGCACGTCCACTCCGGGGCGGGGGAGAGCTCCTCGCAGCCCCAGCCGGGGTTCGGGGAGATGACCGCGAGGGAGCCGTCGTCCCGCTGGCCGTCCACCTGGTCCTCCAGCCACTTGCGCAGCATCCGGCGCATGTCGAAGCCTGTCGTCATCGCCGCGAGCGACGTCAGCGCGTCCCCCGTCCAGCCGTTCTTCTCCTGGCTCGGGGTGTCGGTGGGGACGTGGTGCATGTTGTTCAGCAGCGAGGCGCGCATCGCGCGGTCCATCGCCTCGGCGTGCGCGTCCGAGCTGGTCAGCGTGCTCGCGGGGCGCAGGTCGGCATGGGCGAGGATGCCGGTGACCTGCACGCGCGCGAGGTCCCCGGGCGATGCCTCGAGCTCGACGTAGCGGAAGCCCTTGTAGGAATGGCGGGGCGCGAAGGAGCGGGCGCACGCGGGATCGAGGCGGAGGCGGTCCTCCTGGAAGCGGTCCGTGTGCACGTGCTCGTTGCGCGCATCGACCCGGCCGTCCTCCCGCAGCTTCTCCGCGTGACGGGCGACCAGCAGCAGCGGCGGGGCGTCGGCCGGGATGTCCTCGCGCAGCGAGAAACGGCACCAGCCGGCGATCACCCGGCCCATGTCCAGCACGGTGCGGGTGGGGGAGGAGGAGACGACCGCGGGCGTGATCTCGTCCTGCTCCCGGATCGGCTCCTGGACCTGTCGGACCATCATCGGCTCAGGGACCTCGCGGCCGTGTCCGCCCCGTCGGGCGCCGCGCCGGGAGGACGCCGCCAGCACCGGCGCCCAGTCCGAGTCGTCGTAGCCGGGGAGCAGCCAGGCCTCCGGGCCCTCGACCGGGGCGTAGGTCTCGCCCTCGTACATCGAGTCGAAGGCCACCGGGCCCGGGCGGGTGCGCCAGTCCTGGCCGGTGGCGACAGCCCGGGAGGAGCCGTCGGCCAGATGCATCCGCAGATGCGCCCAGGCCCGCACCGGACCCCGCCAGGGCGCCAGGTGCCAGCGCCACTCGTTCGGGGTGGTCATCGCATGGAAGCCGCGTCCCAGCTCGATGCCCAGCACGTTCTCGCCTCGGTGCAGCAGCGCGCCCACCTCGAGCTCCCGCACCTGGATGCGAGCGCGGGGATCGGTGAGGCCGGGGTCCAGACGTGCATCGTCCACCTCGGCGCCGTTGAGCGCGGCGCGGAAGGTGCCGAGCCCCGTCACCAGCAGGCGGGCCGATACCGGCGGGGCGGCCAGCTCGAAGCAGAGCCGCAGCAGCGGGTTCTGCGGGTCCTCGCCGGGGGCGGTGATCCAGGACGCGAGCGCGGGATCGATGCGGTGATCGCGGGGGGACATGCGGTGCCACCTGCTCCTGGGGTCCTCGACGACGGGTCCCGCCAGTCTTCCACGCTCCCAGCGGCCTCCGGGGCACCGGTGCCACCATGGCCCGATGGACATCGGCGAGATCCCCGACGCGATCGGAGGGCGCCTCGCGCCCGGACCCGTCCCCGACGACGGACCCTGGATCCTGCTCGCCCTGGCCGTCGCGGCGCTCGCCGTGGTGGTGCCGCCGCTGTGGCGGCTGCTGCGCCCCGGCGTGACGATCGTGCACGAGCTCGGCCACGCCGCCGTCGGGATCCTCATGGGCAGGCGCTTCACCGGCTTCGTCGTCTCCGCCGACATGTCCGGCCACGCCGTCACCGTCGGCCCCCGCCGCGGGATCGGCCGGATCCTCTCGACCTGGGCCGGCTATCCCGCACCCGCGGTCCTCGGCGCGCTGCTCGTGCAGATCGCGCTGCACGGCTGGGCGCGCACCGCCCTGTTCGCGGCGCTGGTCGTGCTGGTGGTCTCCCTCGTGTTCACCCGCTCCGGGCACACCGTCCTCGCCGTGCTCGCCAGCGCCGCCGGGATCGGGGCGCTGTGGTGGTGGGGCAGCCCCGCGCTCACCGCCCTGCTCACCCTCGCCGCCGGCGTGTTCCTGCTGCTGGGGGCCTGGCGCCACCTCGGCTCCGTGCTCCGCCGGGGCGGGCGGCAGGACGACCCCGGTCAGCTCGCCCAGCTCACCCCGGTCCCCGCCGCGCTGTGGAACCTCAGCTTCACGCTCGTGATCGCGCTGGGCAGCTGGTGGGCGGGCGCGACACTGGTGGATTTGCTGCGCTGACGCCCGCCGGGATCTCCCTCGCCCCGGAGCGCGGCCGACGCGATGGCGCGCGCAGGCGGCGAGGGTGAGAATCGGGGAGTACCCACGACGCGGAGGTGAGGAGCATGGACTGGACGAGCTGGATCGGCCTGCTGGACGCCCAGGACTCGTGGATCGCCCGCGAGATCGTGCAGCGGGGCGTCGCGGCGGTGTACGTGCTCGCCTTCCTCTCGACCTTCCATCAGTTCCCGGTGCTGCTGGGGGAGAGGGGACTGCTGCCCGTGCCCGCATTCCTCGCACGGGCGGGGGACCGAGCCGGGCCCACGCTCTTCCGCCATGTCCCCTACAGCGATGCACTGCTGCGCGGGATGTGCCTGCTGGGGATGCTGCTCGGGCTCGCCGTCGTGCTCGGGCTGCCGCAGCAGGGACCCGCATGGAGCATGCTCGCGGTGTTCGGGACGATGTGGGCGATGTACCTGTCGATCGTCTCCGTGGGGCAGATCTTCTACGGATACGGCTGGGAGTCGATGCTGCTGGAGTGCGGTGCGCTCATGGGTCTGCTCGGCTCGCACGCCGTCCCGCCGCCGCAGCTGATGATCCTGTTCCTGCTCTGGCTGCTGATCCGTCTCGAGTTCGGGGCCGGGATGATCAAGATGCGCGGGGACCGCTCCTGGCGGGACCTCACGGCGATGGACCACCACCACGAGACCCAGCCGATGCCGGGCCCGCTCAGCCGCACCGCCCACCTCATGCCCCGCTGGTGGCACCGGGCCGAGGTGCTCGGCAGCCACGCCGTGCAGCTCGGGATCATCTGGCTCGTGCTCGCCCCGCAGCCGGTCGCGTCCTTCGCCGCCTGCGCCGTGATCGCCACCCAGCTGTTCCTGGTCATGACCGGGAACTACGCCTGGCTGAACTGGCTGACGATCCTCGTGGCCTGCGCCGCGATCTCCGATGCGTTCTGGCGCTGGCTGCTCGGCGGCCCGTTCCCGGGGTGGAGCTGGTTCGGGGTGCCGCTCGGGGCCGACGGCGGCGGCGCGGGCGCGGAGGTGTCCTCGCCGCTGTGGTGGACGGCGCTGGTCGCGGCCGCATTCGCCCTGCTCGCCGTGCTCTCCAGGAAGCCGCTCGCGAACCTGTTCTCCTCGCACCAGCTGATGAACGCGAGCTTCGACCGCTTCCACCTCGTGAACGCCTACGGTGCCTTCGGCTCGATGACCGAGCGGCGGTACGAGGTGATCATCGAGGGGACCGAGGACGCCGCGGGACAGGAGGCCGCGGAGGAGACCTGGCAGGCCTACGAGTTCCGTGGCAAGCCCGGCGACCTGCGCCGACCTCCCCGCCAGGTCGCGCCATATCACCTGCGGCTCGACTGGCAGATGTGGTTCCTCGCGCTGCGGCCCGGCGCCGATACGTGGTTCGTGGCGCTGCTCGAGCGGCTCGCCGACGGGGACCCCGGGGTGCGCCGACTGCTCGCCCGCGACCCCTTCGACGGCCGGGCGCCGACGGCGCTGCGGGCGCGGTACAGCCTCTACCGCTTCGCCCGTCGCGAGGAGCGGCGGTGGAGCGGCGCGCGGTGGGTCGTGACGGACCTCGGGGTGATCGCGCGGCGGTGAGTGCGTACCCTGGGACCTCGCCGTAGCTTTCCAGCCTCCGAGGAGTCCCATGTCCACGATCGCCGTACCGGCTCGCCGTCCCGTCCTGGCCGACGCCCTGGCCCCGCACCGCACCCTGCTGCGCGATGCCCTGCTCGTCGCCGCCGGCGCCGCGGTCGTCGCGGTCCTCGCCCAGGTCACGATCCCGCTGCCGCTCGTGCCGATCACCGGGCAGACCCTCGGCGTGATCCTCGTCGGCGCGGCGCTGGGCTCCCGTCGCGGGGCGATCTCGCTGGCGACCTACATGGCCGTCGGCCTCGCCGGCGCGCCCGTCTTCGCCGAGTTCTCCGGCGGGCCCGCGATGGTCCTCTCGCCGAGCTTCGGCTTCGTGCTCGGCTTCATCCCCGCCGCCTTCGTCGCCGGCTGGTTCGCCGAGCGCGCCTGGGACCGCCGCCCCGTGCTCGCCATGACCGGTTTCGTCGCCGCGAGCATCGTGCCCTTCCTCGTCGGCGTGCCGTACCTCGCGATGATCCTCAACGCCGTGATGGGCGCGGGCGCCGACCTCGGCGCCGTGCTCGCCGCGGGCCTGTGGCCCTTCATCCCCGGCGGCCTGGTCAAGGCCGCGCTCGCCGCGCTTCTGATCCCCGCCGCATGGAAGGGCGTGCGCGCCCTCGACGAGCGCCGCTGATCCCCGGCGGTCCTGCCCGCCGCACCGTCCCGAGCCCCGCGGCCGACGCCTTCCCGTCGGCCG
>NZ_KV788696.1:0-14096 GCF_001807385.1 Brachybacterium sp. HMSC06H03
GCGGGTCCCGCGAGCTGGTCGGGCGCCTCGGCCCCGTCGGCCGCCGACGCCTCGGAGTCCACGATGCTGCGCCCCGCCGGGGCGCCCGCCGGATCCGTCGGGCGTGCGCCGCTGGCCTCCGAGCACCGGGAGCCGGAGCCCGAGAAGCCCCGCACCCCCGCCTGGCCGTTCGTCACCCTCGCCGCGGTGCTCGTGATCCTGCTCGGCGTCGGGGCGACCCTCGGCGTGCGCCACTTCTTCGTGGAGGAGCCCGACCCGATCGCGACCTCGGAGATCAACGAGCCCGTCGATCCGGAGGATCCTCCGGGCGCGCCCCGCAGCGTCGAGCTGCAGGTCGTCGCCCCCGAGCAGGAGGGCGGGCGGACCGGGCGGGTGCAGGTCGCATGGGAGCTGCCCGAGAACTTCTCCCAGGAGGACCACTTCATCGTGCAGTGGCAGGACCTGCCCGCGAACTACGACCGCTACGCCGTGCAGCACGAGGTCCACGGCCGCAACTCGGTCGTGATCGAGATCCCGCCCCAGCTGGCCGAGCGGTGCCTGACGGTCAGGACCGTCAACCCCAACGGGCAGTCCAGCGAGGCGGAGGAGAAGTGTCTCAATGGGTGATGCCTCGACGATCACGGCCCCGACGAATCCGATATCCATGCCCCCGACGACCGCCGACGGGGACAGCGCCTCGCACGGCGAGAGGGGCGCTGCCGCGGCGCGCGCCCACCGGACCCGACACACAGGAGAGCAGTGACCATGGCATCGACGATCTCGGTCGAGTTCTGCGGCGAGTGGTACCGCGTCGAGGACGGGGAGGAGCTCACGATCGGTCGCGAGGCGGATCTCACGATCGACGAGGGCAACCCCTTCCTCCACCGACGCTTCCTCACGATCGTCCAGGTCGAGTCGATGTGGTGGCTGGTGAACATCGGGGCGCGGCTCTCGGCCACGCTCACCGACGGCACCGGCTCGATGCAGGCCTGGCTCGCGCCCGGCGCGCGCATCCCGCTCGTCTTCGACGTGACCAAGGTGGTCTTCACCGCCGGCCCCACCACCTACGACCTGTCCGTGCACGCGGAGTCCCCGGAGTTCGCGCGGATCGCCGGCCCCGACGACCCGGCGGGGGAGACCACCGTCGGCTCCGTCCAGCTGACCCCGAGCCAGAAGCTGCTGATCCTCGCGCTCGCCGAGCCGATGCTCACCCGCGAGGGCTCCGGCATGAGCTCCGTGCCCACCTCGGCGCAGGCCTCCGAGCGCCTGGGCTGGCAGCTGACGAAGTTCAACCGCAAGCTCGACAACGTCTGCGACAAGCTCGACCGGCTCGGCGTGCGAGGGCTGCGCGGCGGGCCCGGCAAGCTCGCCTCCAACCGACGAGCCCGTCTCGTCGAGCACGCCGTCTTCTCACGGCTGGTGACGAGCGAGGACCTGCCGCTGCTGGACCAGTCCCAGGACGAGGACGACGAGTAGGCCGTCCCGCCGGGGAACGAGCCGGACGGACGGAGCCGATCCCCGACACGGGGATCAGGACGGCGGGCGAGGGGCCCGCCAGGGGAGGAGACCAGATGCGCATCAAGCTCACGCTGCGCAGGCCCGAGGACCGGCTGACCGATCTGGAGGTGACCGCGGACGCGACCGCGACCGTCGCTGACGTCGCGAACGCCCTGTACCTCGCCGACCCGCTGCGCAGCGAGGTCGAGCCGCCCGACGGACTGACCCTCCAGGTCCAGGACCCCGGTGCCGGACCCGGCGCGAACGGCGTGCGCTCCCTGGACCGCTCGATCGACCTGATCCAGGCCGGTCTGCGCTCCGGCAGCATCGTCTCCATCGCCCGCTCCTCGAGCGAGTACGCCACCCGCTCCGAGTCCCGCGGCGCCGCGGTCGCGCTGATGCGCGTCCTCTCCGGCCCCGAGTCGGGACGCGAGTACCCGCTGCCCTCGGGGTCCAGCGTGATCGGGCGCGAGGGCGATCTCGACATCCGCATCGCCGACCCGATGCTCTCCAAGCGCCACGCCCGCATCAACGTCGGAGACACCATCGAGATCGTCGACCTGCACTCCTCCAACGGCGTGGTGATCGGCGGCGAGCAGGTCCAGCGCGCCGTGATCGGCCCCTCGGACACGGTGCTGATCGGCGGGACCACCTTCTCGGTGATCCTCCTGCACCGCCTCGGCGGCACCGCCCCCAGCTCCCCGGTGGTCGAGTTCAACCGTTCCCCGCGCGTGGTGCCGCGCTTCCCCTACCGGCCGCTGAAGGCGCCGACGCCGCCGAAGGAGCCGAACCCCCAGTTCTTCCCGATCTTCATGATGTTCGCCCCGCTCCTCATGGGCGCCTTCATGTTCTCGCTGACCCGCAGCCCCTTCTCGCTCATGTTCGTGTTCATGATGCCGATGATGGCGACCGCCGGGTATCTCAACCGCAAGTTCCAGCAGAAGAAGATGCTCGAGCGGCAGATCGCGAACTTCGAGGAGGGACTCGCCTCCCTCAAGCGCCGCGTCACCGCAGCCCAGGACCTCGAGCGGGCGGTGCGCCTTGTCGAGGCGCCCTCGGCCGCGGACACCGTCGACGCCGCCTTCCGCCTCGGGCGCCTGCTGTGGACGCATCGCCCCGAGCACAACGCCTTCGGCACCGTGCGCCTGGGGCTGGGTATCGCGGAGTCCCGGGTGGGCATCGACATGCCCGGCGAGAACGATGCCATCCCGAAGTACTACGACATGCTCGACGACATGCACGAGGAGTACAAGATGATCGCCGGCGTGCCGGTGGTCGCGGAGCTGAGGTACGCGGGCAACCTCGGCGTCGCCGGCGGCGGCGAGGAGGCCGACGGGGTCGCCCGCGGCATCGTCACCCAGCTCTTCGCGCTCCACTCCCCGGCGGAGATCGCGCTGGCCGCGATCACCTCCCGCTCCAGCCGCGACATGTGGCAGTGGCTGAAGTGGCTGCCGCACACCTCCAGCCCGCACTCCCCGCTGCCCGGCGACCACCTCGCCGACACCCCCGGTCGCGGCACCTCCCTCCTCTCGCGGATCGAGGAGCTGATCGAGCAGCGCGCCGGCGATGCGCCGCCCGCCCTGCGCACCCCGATGACCGTCGACGTCACCGAGGAGGCGCAGGTCCCGCCGGAGCCGATCACCCCGAGCCTGGTGGTGATCATCGAGGACGACGCCCCCGTGGACCGGGCGCGCCTGGTGCGCATCGCCGAGCGCGGCCCCGACGTCGGCGTGCACGTGATCTGGTGCGCCGCGAACATCGCCGCGCTGCCCGCGGCCTGCCGCACCTACGTCTCCGTGGACGAGTCGATCGAGGGCGCGAGCGCCGGGCACGTGCGGGTGGGGGAGCGGTTCTACCCCGTCACCGTCGAGACCGTCTCCGTCGACGTCGCGGCCGGCGTGGCCCGCCACCTCGCGCCCGTCGTCGACGCGGGCGTCCCCGTCGACGACGACTCCGACCTCCCCCGGGCGATCTCCTATCTCAAGCTCGGCGGCATGGCGATGGCCGAGGACCCCGACCACATCATCGAGCGGTGGAAGGAGAACAACTCCCTCACCCCGCGCGACGGCTCCGAGCCCCAGCGCCGCAAGCACGACGCGAACCTCCGCGGGCTCATCGGCCACAACGGCCAGGACGCCTTCCACCTCGACCTGCGCACCAACGGCCCCCACGCCCTCGTCGGCGGCACCACCGGCGCCGGCAAGTCCGAGTTCCTGCAGGCCTGGGTGATGGGCATGGCCACCGCGCACAGCCCCGACCGGGTCACCTTCCTGTTCGTGGACTACAAGGGCGGCGCCGCCTTCGCCGACGCCGTCGACCTGCCGCACACCGTGGGTCTGGTCACCGACCTCTCCCAGCACCTGGTGCGACGCGCGCTCACCTCGCTGCGGGCGGAGCTGCACCATCGCGAGCACCTGCTGAACCGGAAGAAGGCCAAGGACCTCGTCTCCCTCGAGCGGACCGGCGACCCAGAGGCCCCGCCCAGCCTGATCATCATCGTCGACGAGTTCGCGGCGCTGGCGAAGGAGATCCCCGAGTTCGTCGACGGCGTCGTGGACGTCGCCGCACGAGGCCGCTCCCTGGGCCTGCACCTGATCCTCGCGACGCAGCGGCCCGCCGGCGTCATCAAGGACAACCTGCGCGCCAACACGAACCTCCGCATCGCGCTGCGCATGGCCGACGAGGCCGACTCCAAGGACATCCTCGGCGACAAGATGGCCGCCCACTTCGACCCCGGCATCCCGGGCCGCGCCGCGGCGAAGACCGGCCCCGGTCGCATCGCGACCTTCCAGACCGGCTACGCGGGAGGGTGGACCACCCACGAGCCCGAGCGGGCACGCATCGACATCGTCGAGAAGGACTTCGGCACCGGCGAGCAGTGGGACATCCCCTCCCCGCCGACCAAGGAGGTCAAGGACCCCGGCCCCAACGACATCTCCCGCGTCGTCGCGACGGTGAAGGCCGCCGCCGAGCGCGCCGGCGTGCCCGCGCCCCGCAAGCCGTGGCTGTCCGAGCTGGCCGACGCCTACGACCTCTCGCGCCTGCCCACGCGTCGCACCGACGAGGAGCTGCTGCTGGGGGTGATGGACGTGCCCGAGGAGCAGTCCCAGCCGACGGTCTCCTACTATCCCGATCGCGACGGCAACATGGCGATCTACGGCACCGGCGGCTCCGGCAAGTCGACCACGCTGCGCACCATCGCGATCTCCGCCGCCTCGACGGTGCGCGGCGGCCCCGTCCACGTGTATGGGCTCGACTTCGGCGCCTCGGGCCTGACCATGCTCGAGGACCTCCCGCACGTCGGCTCGATCATCGCGGGCGACGACGAGGAGCGCGTGATCCGCCTGCTGCGCACCCTGCGGGAGCTGATCGACGACCGCGCCCGCGAGTTCGCGAAGCATCGCGCCGGGTCCGTGACCGAGTACCGGGACCTGACCGGGAAGTCCGACACCCCGCGTGTGCTGCTGCTGGTCGACGGCATGGCCGCCTTCCGCGAGGCCTACGACTACTCGAACCTCTCGAAGTGGTTCACCACCTTCGTGCAGATCGCGACCGACGGCCGCCAGGTGGGCGTGCACGTCATCGTCACCGGCGACCGTCCCAACGCGATCCCGACCTCGCTCGGCTCCTCGATCCAGCGCCGCCTCATCCACCGCATGGCCAGTGCCGACGACTACTCGGCCTTCGGCGAGCCCAAGGACGTCCTGGACGGCACCTCGCCCCCGGGACGCTCCATCCTCGACGGCCACGAGGTGCAGATCGCGGTGCACGGCGGCGACTCGAACGTCGCGATCCAGTCCCGCGAGGTCGCCAAGCTCGCCCAGGCGATGCGGCGCGCCGGCGTGCCCGAGGCGCCCACCATCGAGCGCCTGCCCGAGCGGGTCGAGCTCTCGACGCTCCGCGCCGTCGTCGGCGGCCGGCCCGTCCTCGGCCTGGCCGACGAGACCCTCGCCGAGATCACCTACGAGCCGCGCGGCGCCTTCATGGTCACCGGCCCCATGGGATCGGGTCGCACCACCGCGATGCTCACCATCGCCACCGGCCTCAAGGCGATGGAGAACCCCATGCGCCTGGTCCGCTTCTCCTCGCGCCGCACCCCGCTGACCGGGCTGCCCGTCTGGGACGTGGAGGCCTCCGACCCGGACACCGTGCGCGAGCTCGCCGGCCAGCTCCGCCAGACGATCGAGTCCGGCTCGGTGGGGGAGGGGCGCCTGGCCCTGTTCATCGACGGGGTCGCCGACTTCACCGGCACCGGCGTGGAGAACGACCTCGACAAGCTCATCCGCGCCTGCACCCGCGAGGGCCAGTTCGTGGTGGGCGAGAACGAGTCCGCCTCGTGGTCCCAGGCCTACGTCCTCGCCCAGCCGTTCAAGGCCGGACGGCGCGGGCTGCTGCTCCAGCCCAGCGACATGGACGGCGACTCGCTGCTCGGCACCGGACTGGGGAGGATCCGTCGGGCCGACTTCCCGGCCGGCCGCGGCTTCCTCGTCTACAGCGGTCGGGCGATGAAGCTGCAGGTCGCGCAGATCACGTCGGGTTGAGGGCCGCTCTCGGGGGCCGACGGGGAGGGGTGTCGAGCCCGCCCCGGAGGCCCCCGCGACGCGTCCGGAGGGGTGCTCCGTCCCCATGGGGACTCCTCCCCATGGTCGCCTCCGGCGGATCGCCCTACAGTGAGGGCTGTCGAGCACGCACGAGGCCCGGTGCACCGCAGGGGGCGCAGGAGCCGGTGAACAGGAAGGGGAACCCGCATCGTGAACGCCACGAAGGGTATGAACGTCGACGAGGTCAAGCGGATGTCCGGCCAGCTGCGCGATGCGGCCGAGGAGATCACGCGGATCGAGCAGGAGCTCACCCGGGGCCTGGAGGACGTGGACTGGACCGGCCCCGACGCGGATCGCTTCCGCGGCCAGTGGTCCGGGGAGATGGTCCCCGCGCTGCAGCAGATCATGAACGCGGTCAACGAGCTCGGCGACACCGCCGACCGCAACGCCGCCGAGCAGGAGGCCACCTCCAGCTGAGGCGGTGCGGGACCGCGCCGTCACGGACGGCGACAGGGGTGGGGAGAGGCCCGGGCGGAGCACCGCTCGGGCCTCGCCCCTGCCTGGTATCTTTGTCGCCGACCGTGCCTGGGGGACGAATGGAGCACAGCACCGTGAAGAGCATCGAGTATCCGAGCGCTGACTTCCCTGCGCCCCCTCGGGTCCGGGTCGAGGTGCCGGAGGACTGGGAGCCGCTCACGGTTCCGGGAGTGCAGCTCGCCGTCGCCCAGCCCCGCGTCGACGGGCGCTTCCGCGCGAACGTGGTCGTGACCGTGCAGCGCTTCGGACCGGAGTTCACCCTCGAGGCGGCGCGCGCCGGCCTCGAGCAGCGCAAGGCCTCCCTGCCCGAGCTGGAGGAGCTCGGCACCGGGAAGATCGAGATCGAGGGCACCACCTGGATCGCGAGCGAGTACGGCTACACCCAGCCCGGCCGCCCGACCGTGGTGCAGGCCGCGCGCTATGCCGTGATCGACCGCGGGGGCGTGGCCGCCGATGTGCTCGAGATCGTGGGCAGCTGCGGGGCGGAGAGCGCCGACGAGGAGATCGAGACCGTCCGTGCCATCCAGGACTCCCTGCAGCTGACCCTGGACTGACACCGACATCGCATCGTCCCCGGAGGGCGCCGGCCATCGTGGCCGGCGCCCTCCAGCCGTCCGGGGCGAGGTCGTCCGGCCGACCCTGTCGAGGTCCTCGCGAGGCGGCGGCGAGGCGGCGGCCCGGCGAGGCGCCACGAGGCGTCGCGTGGGGAGCGGTGCACGGGGACCTCTGCCTGGGGAGTTGTCCCCATCGCCAAGGTGTGGTGGGTGGTTCTAGGGTGGTGTCATCACCTGGGGGACAGGGATCGAGGACGTGGCCTTGGGGGTCGCGGAGGTCCGGTTCGGTGGGTGGGGATCTGATTCTTTCGACGATGTGGAGGACACCATGAAGAAGGGTATGAACCCGGAGGCTGTGGAGCAGATGGGCACCACGGCGGAGACGTCCGGCGAGGATGTCAACACCATCTACACGACGGTGCAGGGTCGTGTGACGGATTTCGACTGGACCGGTGAGGACCGTGACAGGTACGTGTCGGAGTTCGAGGGGACTCTGGGCGGTCTGGTCCAGGATGTCGTGACGCAGCTGGGCGAGTTCGCGGAGCGTGCGAGGAAGAACGCTCAGCAGCAGCGTGAGGCGTCTTCCTGATCTGCTGGGTTCTCTCGGCTTCTAGGTTTTTCTTTCTTCAGCAGTGATCTGCTCCGGGATCGGGGCGAAAGGGGTTTGTGATGGCTTTCAAGGGTATGAATCCGGAGGAGGGGCGCGAGGTCGCTCAGGAGGTTATCAAGGCGGGTGAGCAGGTCGTCGAGAAGGTCGACGAGGTGACTCGTCTGGTGACGTCGGTGGAGTGGGTCGGTCCGGACTACGACGCGTATGTCGAGGAGTGGAATGCGTTCGTGAACGGTCCGGTGAACAACCTGGTCGAGGCGTTCTCGACCAAGGGTGATGAGCTGACGCAGCACGCCGAGGAGCAGGACACCACCTCGAACCAGCAGTGAGCTGAGCGGTTCTTCGTCACGAAGGCCCCGTCCCCCCGGTGTGGTGGGGGCGGGGCCTTCGTGATGCCCGGGACCCCGCGCCGATCGGGACCCTGCTCCTCGGTCCTCGGTCCTCGGTCCTCGGTCTCGGTGCGCGGTGCGCGGTGTTCGCTGCTCGGCGGTCGCGACGCCGACTCCGGGCCCGCGACTCAGGCCGTGACCGCGCCGGCCTCGTGCGAGTCCGCCGCGGCCGCGACGCGACGCAGATCCTCGAGCACCCGGTCCGGCTCGGCGCCGAGCGGCAGCGTGTCCGGGTCGAGGGCTCCGTCCACCTCCCCGGGGACGTCGGCGCGGAGCCCTGCGAAGAGCGAGTCCAGCTGCGACTGCTCCGGACCGAGCTCGGCGACCACCTCGAGGGTCAGCCCGGTCGCGTCGGCCGTGGTGTGCGCCGCGAGCAGCACCCGGGCGAGCTGCTCGCGGGAGATCGCCCCGTCGGCCGGGGAGCCGCCGCGCCGGCCATCGCCCTGGCGGGCGACCAGCCGGTGCTCGTCCTGCGCCTCGTCGTCGAACCAGCCCGGGCGCACGATCGTGCACGGCAGACCGCTGACGCGCAGCAGGTGCTCCGCGCGATGCGTCCACGTGGCCAGGCCCGTGACGCGGTCGTGCCGCGAATCGTGCACCGTCACTCCGAGCGCCGACATGAGGGTCACCCGCACCGGGTGCCCGGAGGCGAGGAGGCACTCGACGAGAACGCGGACGATCCCGTAATCCACGGCCTCCGCCTCACCCGGCGCGCCGTGCGAGCCGTGGGCGAGGATCACTCCGTCCACTCCCTCGAGGGCGCGCGCCATGTCCACGGGCATCGTCGCCTCGCCCAGGGGCCGAACGTCAGCGGCAGTCGACCTCAGCGGTAGTTCACGAACTGGAGGGCGACCTCGAGGTCCTTGCCCTTCAGCAGCGAGATCACGGACTGCAGGTCGTCGCGGCTCTTGGAGGAGACGCGCAGCTCGTCGCCCTCGATCCGTGCCTTGATGCTCTTGGGGCCCTCGTCCCGGACGATCTTCGAGATCTTCTTCGCATCCTCGGTGGAGATGCCCTCCTTGAGCGAGGCCGCCAGGCGCACCTCCTTGCCGGACTGCTTGGGCTCGCCCACGTCGAGCGCCTTGAGCGAGATGCCGCGGCGGATCAGCTTGGACTGCAGCACGTCCAGCACCGCGAGCACGCGCTCCTCGGCGTTGGCGGTCATCACGATCTCGTCGCCGCCGAGGGTGATCGAGGCGCCGGTGTTCCGGAAGTCGTAGCGCTGGCCGACCTCCTTCACGGCCTGGTTCACAGCGTTGTCGACCTCCTGGCGGTCGAGCTTGCTGACGATGTCGAACGATGAATCGGCCATCGGGTCCTCCTCCGGGCGGCCCGCGCGGGCCGCCACCACGTCGAACGGGCGGGTCTGTCCAGTGATCGTCCCATGCCGGGTCCTGGAGCGCTCCCCGGTCTCCGAGGGGCCGCCGCGGAGGGGCTGCGACCAGCGGCGGGACCGCTGTGACGCCTCTCATGCTCCGAGGACCCCTTCTGGGTTCGCGCCGCGGCCGGGACCCCGCTATGCTGTTCCGAGTCCGCTTCCGGCGGCCGCGGGACGAGAGTCCGGCGGGTGGCGGGAGAGGGCCGCGGCAGATTACCCGAGCGGCCAAAGGGAGCTGACTGTAAATCAGCTGGCATTGCCTACGGGGGTTCGAATCCCTCATCTGCCACGCGGAGGATCCCTGTGATCCGAAGCACGGGGACCGCCCCTCGAATTGCCTCCGGGCAATGAGGCGGGTAAGGTTCAGCGGGTTGCCCTGATAGCTCAGTCGGCAGAGCGTCTCCATGGTAAGGAGAAGGTCAAGGGTTCGATTCCCTTTCAGGGCTCTGATGGATGCGGCGGCCCGGTCTCATTCGAGATCGGGCCGTTTCATCGGTCACGCCGGGGTAGCTCAGACGGTTAGAGCGCACGACTCATAATCGTGAGGTCGCGGGTTCGATCCCCGCCCTCGGTACCACACCGGTCCCCACCGGAGTGCAGATTCCACATCCCCCGAGCACGGGGACCCACGAGGCGCACCGCCGGGTGCGTCACCCGGACGAAAGAGGCGAACCGTGGCGAGCAAGAGCTCTGACGTGCGTCCCAAGATCACCATGGCGTGTGTCGACTGCAAGGCGCGCAACTACATCACCAAGAAGAACCGTCGCAACACCCCGGATCGGCTGGAGCTCTCGAAGTTCTGCCCGACCTGCGGCAAGCAGACGGCGCACCGCGAGACCCGCTGAGCGGTCCCGCCGCAGCATCCACGAAGGCCACCCGGCGCTGCCGGGTGGCCTTCGTCATGTCCGGCCCCCGTGCCTCGCGCGGGCCGCACCGCAGGGGAGCGGGGGCGGTGAGATGATCGGGGGGACCGCATCCGTCGGCCCCCGCGCCGACCCGACCTCGGGAGACACAGTGACCACCAGCCCCGATCCCGCCTTCGCCGGCCGCACCTACCCGGCGGGCCCCGTGCACACCGTCTCGGCCGCGAAGATCATCGAGTTCGCCCGTGCCACCGGCGCCCCCTCCCCGCTGCACACCGATCCCGAGGCCGCCCGCGCCGCCGGGCACGCCGACGTCGTGGCGCCGCCCACGTTCCTCGTCTCCCTCGCCCAGGCCACCGAGGCGCAGTACGTCGAGGACCCCGCCGCCGGCATCGACTTCTCCCGCGTGGTCCACGGCGAGGAGTCCTTCACCCTGCACCGTCCCGTCGTCGCCGGCGACCGCCTCGTGCCGACCCTCACCGTCGAGTCGGTCCGCGCCGCCGGAGGGCACGCCATGGTCACCACCCGCGTCGACCTCGCCGACGAGGACGGCGCCGAGGTCGCCGCCGTGCGCAGCATGCTCGTCGTGCGCGGGGACTGAGCCCGCCGCCTCGCCCCGCGGCGCCCCGGCGCCGTCTCCCTCGCCCCTCGCGGCCCCGCCGCAGATGCCACACCAGGAGCACCGATGACCACCAGCCCCACCCCCGACGCCCGCCCGCTCGACCTCGCCGCCCTGTCCGTCGGCGACGAGCTCTCCCGCACCGTCCACACCCTCGACCGCGACGCGCTGGTCCGCTACGCCGGCGCCTCCGGCGACTTCAACCCGATCCACTACAACGACGCCGTCGCCGAGCAGGCCGGGCTGCCCGGTGTCATCGCCCACGGCATGCTCACCATGGGCACGGCCATCACCGGCCTGCTCGAGGCCGTCGGCGACCCGACCCTGGTCACCGCCTACTCCACCCGCTTCACCGGCATGGTGCCCGTGCCCGCCACCGGCGAGGTCGCGCTCGAGGTCGTCGCGACCGTCGGCGCGATCGACGAGTCCGCGGGCACCGCACGCGTCGACCTCGCCGCCGTCGTCGAGGGAGAGAAGGTGCTGGGGCGGGCCCGCGCGACCCTCGCGCTGCCGCCCCGCACGCAGGACGCCGAGGCCGACGCGGCAGGAGCGGCATGAGGCTCGCCGACCTGACCACCCTCCGCATCGGCGGGGAGATCCGGAACCTCGTCGAGGCCCGCACGGCCGACGAGGTGATCGCCGCGGTCACCGCCGCGGACGAGGCGGGGGAGCCGCTGCTCGTCCTCGGCGGCGGCTCGAACCTCGTCGCCTCCGACGAGCCCTTCGAGGGCACCGTGGTGCTGCTGCGCGATCCCGAGGACCCGCCGCTGCTGGATGCGACCTGCGAGGTCGGCGCCTCCGGCGAGCCCGACGGGATCCCCGTGGACCCGGCCGAGCTCACCCCGCTGGACCCCACCTGCGGCGGGGCGATCGTCGAGTACTTCGCGGGAGTGAACTGGGACCGGGCCGTGCGCTACGCGATCGCCCGCGAGATGGTCGGCATCGAGGCGCTCTCCGGCATCCCCGGCACCGTCGGCGCGACCCCGATCCAGAACGTCGGCGCCTACGGCCAGGAGGTCGCCTCGACGATCTCCCGCGTGCGCACCTGGGACCGCGAGAAGGGTGCCGTGCGCACCTTCTTCGCCGCCGACTGCGGCTTCGCCTATCGCGACAGCGTCTTCAAGCGCACCCGGTACAGCGGACCCGTCCCCTCGGCGACCGGCCGCTACGTGGTGCTGTCGGTGACCTTCCAGCACACCCTCGGCTCCCTCTCCGCCCCGATCCGCTACGCCCAGCTCGCCGCGGAGCTCGGCGTCGAGGTGGGGGGCCGGGTGCCGATGAGCCAGGTGCGCGAGGCGGTGCTGCGCGTGCGCGGCAGCAAGGGCATGGTCCTGGACGCCGCCGATCACGACACCTGGAGCGCCGGCTCCTTCTTCACCAACCCGATCCTCTCCGCGGCGGACGCCGCGGCCCTGCCCGAGCAGGCGCCGCGCTACGACGCGGGCGGGGGCAGGGTCAAGACCAGCGCCGCCTGGCTCATCAGCCACTCCGGGATCGAGCGCGGCCATGCGGTGGGGGAGCGGGCCTCCGTCTCCACCAAGCACTCCCTCGCGCTGACCAACCGCGGCGGCGCCTCCAGCGAGGACCTCGTCGCCCTCGCCCACGACGTCCAGTCGCGCGTGGAGGACCGCTACGGGATCCGTCTCGAACCGGAACCGGTGCGCCTCGGCCTCGCCCTCTGACCTGGGAGGACATGTCCCGGCACCCGTCCCGTGACGGGCGGTTGCCGATCCCTGGATGCGACGCCCTCCACAGCCGTCCCCGGCCTAGAATGTCGGGACGGCTGCTCGCCGCCCCTCACACCGCCACAGGAGGCCACGTGAACGTCCTCGACAAGTCTGTCGCCGACATCGATCCCGAGATCGCCCAGGTGCTCGACCGCGAGCTGGCCCGACAGCAGGGCACGCTCGAGATGATCGCGTCGGAGAACTTCGTCCCCCGCTCGGTCCTGCAGGTACAGGGCTCGGTCCTGACCAACAAGTACGCCGAGGGCTACCCCGGCAAGCGCTACTACGGAGGCTGCGAGGAGGTCGACGTCGCGGAGCAGATCGCGATCGACCGCGCGAAGGCCCTGTTCGGAGCCGAGCACGCGAACGTCCAGCCGCACTCGGGCGCGACCGCGAACGCCGCGGTGATGCACGCCCTCGCCCGCCCGGGCGACAAGCTCATGGGCCTTTCCCTCGCCCACGGCGGCCACCTCACCCACGGTATGAAGATCAACTTCTCCGGCCGACTCTACGACATCGTCGCGTACGAGACCGAGCCGGGCACGGGCCTGATCGACATGGACAAGGTGCGCGAGCTCGCGATCGCCGAGCAGCCCAAGGTCATCGTCGCCGGCTGGTCCGCCTACACCCGCCAGCTCGACTTCCCCCGCTTCCGCGAGATCGCCGACGAGGTCGGCGCCGCGCTGTGGGTCGACATGGCGCACTTCGCGGGCCTCGTCGCCGCGGGCCTGCACCCCAGCCCCGTCCCCTACGCCGACGTCGTCTCCACCACCATCCACAAGACCATCGGCGGCCCCCGCTCCGGCATGATCCTGTGCAAGGAGAAGTGGGCGAAGAAGATCGACTCGGCCGTGTTCCCCGGCCAGCAGGGCGGCCCGCTCATGCACGTCGTCGCCGCGAAGGCCGTGGCATTGAAGATCGCCGCCTCGGAGGACTTCAAGGACCGCCAGGCCCGCACCCTCGAGGGCGCGCAGATCCTCGCCGACCGCCTCCAGCAGGAGGACGCCAAGGCGGCAGGCGTCAAGGTCATCTCCGGCGGCACCGACGTGCACCTGGTGCTCGTGGACCTCGTCGACTCCGAGCTGAACGGCCAGCAGGCGGAGGACCGCCTGCACGAGGCCGGCATCACCGTGAACCGCAACGCGGTCCCCAACGACCCGCGCCCGCCGCGGGTCACCTCGGGCCTGCGCATCGGCACCCCGGCGCTCGCCACCCGCGGCTTCGGCGCGGCGGAGTTCACCGAGGTCGCCGACGTGATCGCGCTGGCGCTGACCGGCGGGGCCGACGTCGAGTCGCTCAGGGCCCGCACCGCGAAGCTCGCCGAGTCCAAGCCGCTCTACCCCGAGCTGCAGCAGTCCTGATCCCCGCGGGCGGGGTCCGGAGGCCGCTGTGCCCGGACCCC
>NZ_KV788697.1:0-2003 GCF_001807385.1 Brachybacterium sp. HMSC06H03
CCCCGCCGGCGACCGGCCCACGGCCGACGGGCACACGGCCGACGGGCCCGCGGCCGGCGCTCCCTCCGTCCGCGCCCTCGTGGACCTGGCGCCCTACGCCGCCGAGGACGATGCCGGCCCCCTCCACTGGTGGATCGCCTCAGACCTCTCCGAGCTCGCGACCGGCGCCCCGCTCTCCCCCGAGCACGTCCTCGGCGTGGGCGGCGCCTCCCTCACCCTCGCCCGGATCACGCCCCGCACTCCGGTCGGCCGGGTGCTCGACCTCGGCTGCGGCGGCGGGATCCAGGCGATGCACGCCTCCCGCCACGCCGAGCACGTCGTGGCCACCGACCTCTCCGAGCGCGCCCTCGCCTTCGCCGCCTTCAACGCGGCGCTGAACGGGATCGAGCTCGACCTGCGCCGCGGCTCCCTCCTCGAGCCCGTCGCCGGCGAGGTCTTCGACCTCGTCGTCTCCAACCCGCCCTTCGTGATCACGCCCCGCGCGGGCGACGACGAGCACGACCCCTGGACCTACCGCGACGGCGGCCGCGCCGGCGACACCCTGCTCGCCGAGCTGCTCGCACAGCTCCCCGCGCACCTCGCCCCGGGCGCGAGCGCCGTCATGCTCGGCAACTGGGAGATCACCGACGAGGAGGACGGTTTCGCGCATCCGCGGGCATGGCTCGAGCCCGCCCTCACCGACGGGGTCGACGCCTGGGTGCTGCAGCGCGACCGGGAGGACCCCGCCGAGTACGCGGGGACCTGGGCCCGCGACGGCGGGATCACGCCGCGCGATCACCGCTGGGACGCGCTGATCGACGCCTGGCTCGAGGACTTCGCCTCCCGCGCGGTCGAGGGCATCGGCTTCGGCTACCTGCTGCTGCGCCGCCCCGACGCCGGCCGACGGGGCCTGCTGCGCACCGAGCTCGCGACCGGCACCGGCAGCGGCACCCTCTCGGAGCACCTGGCCGCCTCCCTCGCCGCGCTCGACCGTCTCTCCGCGCTGGACGACGAGGCGCTCGCCGCGACCCGCCCCGTCCGCGCCGAGGACGTCGTGGAGCGCCGTCACCTCACCCCCGGCCAGTGGGACCCGCTCCTCATCGAGCTGGTGCAGGGGGCGGGCCTCGCCCGCACCGTCCCCGCGGACCAGGCGCTCGCCGCGACCGTCGGCGCGCTCGACGGGACGCTCACCCTCGGCCAGGTGATCGCCGCGGTCTGCGCCCTCACCGACGCCGACGTCGAGGAGACCCGCGCCCGGATCCTGCCCGCCGTGCGCGAGCTCGCACTGACGGGGATGGTGGCCCTGTGACGGCGCCCGAAGCCCTCTCCGCGGCGGAGCCCGCACCGCCCTCCCCCGTCGGCCTCGCCCGGCCGCTGCTGTCGCTGCTGGTCGCCGCGGTGTGCGGCGCGGCGGTGGTGCTGATGGCCCGCGGCGCGGTCGGCACCGCGAGCGGTCAGCGGCTGGACCAGCTGACCCTCTCCGGCTCCCGGAACCACGACGGCCTCCTCTCGCGGATCGCGGAGCTCGCGGTGGAGACGGTGAGCATGCCGGTGATCATCGCCCTGCTCGCGCTCACGGCCGTGATCGCGCTGCTGCGACGCCGCCCCGCGCTGCTGATGCCGCTGGCCTCGCTCGTGCTCGGCGCGAACCTCACCACCCAGGTGATCAAGCACCTGCTGGTCAGCCGCGAGGTGCTGGGCCCCGGCATCGAGCCGACCACGAACTCCTTCCCCTCCGGCCACTCCACCCTCGCGGCGACGACGATGATCGCGCTCGTGCTCGTCGCCGGACGGGCCCGGCCGCTGGTCGCCCCGCTCGGCCTGCTGTGGAGCGGCGCCGCCGGCATCGGCACCCTCGTCACCGGATGGCACCGGCCCAGCGACGTGATCGGTGCGATCGCGGTCAGCGCCGCCTGGACCTTCCTCGTGCTCGGGGTGGACGGGCTTCACACGAGGCGGCGGCTGCGCCGCGCGGCCGCGCATGCCGGCCGGGGGCGGCGACGTCGCGGACGCGACCTCCGCCA
>NZ_KV788698.1:0-1328 GCF_001807385.1 Brachybacterium sp. HMSC06H03
TCCATCGGGGTGCTCACAAGGTAACGGGCACCGCCTCGCTGGACGGCTTCATCACGGGGCCCGAGCACGACATGGCCTGGCTCGAGGCCTGCCCGCCCATGGACGGCGAGGTCGTGGCGCGGCTCGCCGAACCCGTCGGTGTGATCATCTCCGGCCGGCGCGGCTACGACGCCGCGATCGCGCAGGCGGCCGAGCGCGGCGAGCTGACCTCCGAGGCCTACGGCGGGGCCTGGGACGGGGTCGAGATCGTGCTGACCCATCGGCCCGAGGAGCTCGCCGGCGACCCCTCGGTGACCGCCCTGGACGTCGACGTGGCCGAGGCGATCCGTCACGCCCACGAGCTCGCGGACGGCAGGGACGTGCAGATCATCAGCGCCGACATCGCCCGCCAGGCCCTCGAGCTCGACCTCGTCGACGAGCTGCAGATCTTCTCCGCGCCGGTGATGCTCGGCGACGGGACGCGCGCCTTCTCGGCGCCCGGCGGGCGGCGGATCGACTGGGAGCTGGTCGGGCCGATCCCGGGTGCGGAGGCAGGATTCGGCCGCCTCTACCGTCCCCGCGGGACGGCGGGGAGCGGCGCAGGGGCCGGATGAACGGGCACGGCCCGGCTCCCTCGAGGGGAGCCGGGCCGTGGACCGGGGAGCCGGTGGCTCAGCGGTAGGTGACGAAGCCGATCGGGTTGCCCCAGAGGGAGCGCTCGACGACGCGCTGCTTCGAGCCGGAGGCGTCGATGATCTGGCCGTTGCCGGCGTAGATCGCGACGTGGCCGGACCAGGCGACGATGTCGCCGGGCTGGGCCTGCGACTGGGAGATCCAGCGGCCGCCGTTGGCGATCTGGCCGGAGGTGCGCGGCAGCGAGATGCCGGCGGCCTTGTAGGCGTAGTTCACCAGGCCCGAGCAGTCCATGCCGCTGAGGGAGGAGCCGCCCCAGGAGTAGGGGGTGCCCACGGCGGAGCGGGCCGCGTTCACGATGGTGCTGGAGGAGCCGGAGGAGGAGCTCGAAGCGCTCGAGGAGGGGGCGGAGGCGCCGCCGGTGGAGACGCCGCCGTTGAGGGCGGTGCGGGTCTTCGGGCCGACGACCCCGTCGACCTGGAGGCCCTTGGAGGACTGGTAGTCCTTGACCGCCGCGTGGGTGCGCTTGCCGAACACGCCGTCGACCGCGAGGCCCGCGCCGTTCGCGTTCAGCGCCGACTGCAGCTCCTGCACGGCGCCGCCGCGGGAGCCCCAGCGGAGCTTCTGGGTGGAGTTCAGAGCGGCCGACGGGGCGACCGAGGGGGCGGCGTCGGCCGTGGCCGGAGCGGCGGCGGCCGGAGCGGCCGGGGCGCTCG
>NZ_KV788699.1:0-2749 GCF_001807385.1 Brachybacterium sp. HMSC06H03
CCTGCCCGCCGCCGACTCGCCCGAGGCCGAGGAGCTGCTGGACGCGCTCGACGCCCCGCACAGCCCCGCCGAGACTCGCCGCGCCTGGGCGCAGCGGCTCGAGACGCAGGGCGCCCCCGCCGTCGGCCGCGCCCTGATCCTGCTGCAGCAGCTGCCCGGCTCCACCCTCGAGGACGCCCTGACCCGCGAGGGCGACGCGCTCGCCGAGCTGGTCCGCAGCGACGCCGCCTCCGCGTCCCTCTACGCCGCCGAGCTGCTGCGCCGCGGCAAGCCCGGCCGCACCCCGGTCGAGGGCGCGCGGGAGATCACGCGCGTCGGTGTCGCCGGCGCCGGTCTGATGGCCTCCCAGATCGCGGCGCAGCTCGCGCTCGGCCTGAAGGTCCCCGTCGTCATGCGCGACCTCGACGAGGCCATCGCCGAGAAGGGCCTGGCCGCCGCCCGCGACGTGATCGCCCAGAGCGCCGCCCGCGGACATCTCGACGAGCAGACCGCGACCGCGATCGCCGAGAACCTCTCCGCCACCACCGACCTGCGGGAGCTCGCCGGCTGCGACCTCGTGATCGAGGCGGTGCCGGAGGTGCTGACGATCAAGAAGTCCGTCTTCGCCGAGCTCGAGGGCGTCCTCGCCGAGGACGCGCTGCTGGTCACCAACACCTCCTCGCTCTCCGTGTCGAAGATGGCCGAGGACCTCGCCCGCCCCGAGCGGGTCGTCGGCCTGCACTTCTTCAACCCCGTCGCGAAGATGCCGCTGGTCGAGGTGATCCACACCGAGAAGACCGACGAGCAGACCCTCGCCACCGGTCTCGAGGTGGTGCGCCGCCTGCGGAAGTTCGCGGTGCGCAGCGCCGACGCGCCCGGCTTCATCGTCAACCGACTGCTCTTCCGCGTGCTCGGCGGCGTGCTCGCCTCCCTCGACGCCGGCGCGGACCCGGTGGAGGTCGACGCCTCCCTCGACGCGCTCGGCATGCCGATGCGCCCCTTCGAGCTGCTGGACCTGGTGGGGCTCGGCGTCGCCGACCACGTGGGCCAGGTGCTGCTCGAGGAGCTCGGCGACCGCTTCCACGCCTCGCCGGGGCTCGGCGTCATGGCGCAGGGCGGCGTCCACTTCACCGAGCGCAGCCGCACCTCCGTGCACCCGCCGGTCTCCCCGACGGTCGCGCAGGTCTTCGGCGAGGGCGAGCGCCCCGCCGGCATCGAGCCGCTGGTCGGCGAGGCGCTGCTGGAGAAGGTGCGGGCCGGTCTGGCCGAGGAGATCCAGCTGATGATCGAGGAGGGCGTGGTCGAGCAGCCCGAGCAGGTGGACCTCGCGCTGATCCTCGGCGCGGGCTTCCCCCGCCACCGCGGCGGGATCACCCCCTATCTCGACGCCTCCGGTGCCTCCGAGCGCACCACCGGCAGCGCCTTCCACGGGGAGCGGTTCACCGCGGGGCGCTGAGCCCGGTCCCGACGGGGGCGGCCGACGCACGCCGACGTGCGCGGTCGCCCCCGTCCCGTCGCGGGGTACGGGAGGTGAGGACGACGCGGCGGGACCGTCGACGGGAGCGCGCGACGGTTCCGCCCGGCATCGTGACCCGACTGCGACATGACGGATGCTGAACGGAGCCTGGACTCGCTCTACGATGACACGCACGGGCCCGCGCGGGTTCGTGCAGAGCACCTCCCGCCAGCAGAGAGGGGTCGGCGCCGCAGTCGGCGCCGGAACGGACCATGTCGCAGCCACCGCAGAACCCGTGGGGTCAGCCCCCGTCCGATGACCAGTACGGCCAGCAGGCCGCGAACGGCGGCCACGGGCAGGGACCGCAGCCCTATGGCCAGCAGCAGGGCTACGGCGAGGAGGGGTACGGGCAGCAGGGGTACGGCCAGGGCTCGCCCAGCGGTGCCTACGGGCAGGCCTCGGCGAACTCCGGCTACGGTCAGGACCCGCAGGGCTGGGGCCAGGCGCCGTCCTCCGCGCCCGCCTTCGGGGCCGACGGCCAGCAGCCCTACACCCAGCACGCCGAACCGCCGAAGAAGTCCTCGAAGACGCCGCTGCTCATCTGCGCGGGCTGCGCGGTGCTCACCCTGATCGTGCTCCTCGTCGGCGGCGGCGTCTTCCTCTTCACCCGCGACGGCGGGGAGCCCGCAGACGAGCGGACCACCTCGGAGCAGGCCACCACCGAGGACGGCGAGGAGCCGACCGAGGAGGACGCCACGACCGAGGAGGCGACCTCGGAGGAGGCGACCGAGGCCGCCGCCGACGGCAAGGGCACCAAGGACGCCCCCTACGCGATCGGCGAGAAGTTCACGCTCGACGATGGCAGCGGCGGCACGCTCGAGGTCGTCATCGGAGAGGTGGACTGGGATGCGACCGATGCGGTCATGGAAGCCAGTTCGGCCAACGAGCAGCCCAGCGAGGGCGAGACCTACATCCTCGTCCCCGTGTCGATGACGTACCACGGTGACGGCTCTGCGGAGCCGGGCTACTTCGCCCTCACGGCCGACTACGTGGGCGAGAGCGGCGACACCTTCAGCGACGAGGGCACCCTGACCCCGCAGAGCTGGCTCGACACCGGAACGCTCCATGATGGCGACACCGGCGAGTGGCAGTACGGGATCATCATCCCCGAGGACCAGGCGAAGACAGGCAGCTTCACCGTCTCGACGCTGATGAACTTCAGCGCCGAACCCGTCTGGGTCAAGGCCGCCTGAGGCCTGCCCGCGACCACGACGGCCCGCCTGCCCCCGGAGCTCTCCGGGCGGCAGGCGGGCC
>NZ_KV788700.1:0-3045 GCF_001807385.1 Brachybacterium sp. HMSC06H03
TGCGCCTACGACGGCTCCCTCGAGAAGTGAGCTGACCCCCGACCCGGCACGGTGCCCCGGGCTCGGGCCCGGGATGACCGGCTCGGGGACCGGCTCTGTCCCGGTGCCCCGGGCTCGGCACCCCGGGCTCGGGCGGACCGCCTCTCCCCCGGCCCCCGAGCCGGCGGCGCCCCTCACCCTGCGCGCGCCCCTCACCGGGCCGAGCGGAGTTCTTCGACGATTCATTCCATTTCTTGGTACGAATCGTCGAAGAACTCCTCTCCGGCAAGGAATCGATCGTCGGACACCCGCCGCGCGAGCGGCACACATCGACCAAGGAGCAGCATGTCCCCCCTCTGGATCGGCACCAGCTGGAAGATGACCAAGACCCTCGCCGAGGGCCGCGCCTGGGCCGCGGGCCTGCGCGATCACCTCGCGGGCGAGCACGGCGGGCAGGCCCCCTCGGGCGTGCAGCCCTTCGTGATCCCCTCCTTCACCGCCACCACGACGGTGCGCAGCGTCCTCGGCGAGGACTCCCCCGTGTTGCTCGGCGTGCAGAACGCGCACTGGGAGGACGAGGGCGCGTGGACGGGCGAGGTCTCCGTGCCGCAGGCCAAGGACGCCGGCGCCCAGGTCGTCGAGATCGGGCACTCGGAGCGGCGCGAGCACTTCGGCGAGACGGTGGAGACCACCCGCCTGAAGGTCGCCGCGGCGCTGCGTCACGGCCTCACCCCGCTGCTGTGCATCGGGGAGAGCGCCGAGGTGAAGGACGCCGGCGGCTCCAGCGCGTTCATCCTCGAGCAGGCCGCGGGCGCCCTCGAGGGACTCTCCGCCGAGGAGCTCTCCCGCGTGGTGATCGCCTACGAGCCGATCTGGGCGATCGGCGAGAAGGGCCGCCCCGCCACCGTCGAGGAGCTCGTCGAGCCCTTCGCCGCACTCGGCGGGCAGTACTCGGGGAAGGTCGCGGGGCTGCTCTACGGCGGGTCGGTCAACCTCGACAACGCCGCGGACCTGCTCGGGATCGAGCACGTGACCGGCCTGTTCGTCGGCCGCACCGCGTGGAAGCTCGAGGGCTATCTCGAGCTGCTGCGGATCGCCGAGGCGCACGCGGCCTCCTGACGGGCCGGGCGTCCACAGCGCCTCGGACCGGCGACCGGCGACGTCGCGCCGCGGGCACGGATGTGCTGGGGTAGAGGCATGGACCCCTTCTCCGCCCTCACCGCCGACGACCGCCGTCACCTGCGCCGCTGCGTCGACCTCGCCGCCGAGGCGCTCGCGGCGGGTGACGAGCCCTTCGGCTCGGTGCTCGTCGATGCCGACGGCGTCGAGCGCTTCGCCGACCGCAACCGCGTCGCCGGCGGCGACCACACCCGTCATCCCGAGTTCGAGATCGCCCGCTGGGCCGCCGCCCACCTCACCCCCGAGGAGCGGGGGGAGTCGACGACGTACACCTCGGGCGAGCACTGCGCGATGTGTGCGGCGGCCCATGCCTGGGTGGGGCTGGGCCGGATCGTCTACGCCTCCAGCACCGAGCAGCTGCTCCAGTGGCAGGGCGAGCTCGGCGTCCCCGCCGGGCCCGTCGCCCCGCTGCGGATCCCGCAGGTAGCAGCGGGGATCGTCGTCGCAGGCCCGGACCCGGAGCTCTCCGCCGAGGTCCGGGCGCTGCACGCGAAGGCCGCCGGCCGCTGAGCCGTCCTGGCGGCCGCCGAGCCGCGCCGCCGGATCCCGTCGCTCAGCGCTGCTGGGCCGCCATCCACTCCCAGATCCGCACGCCCTCGTGCTGCGGGTCGTTGCGGGCCACGTAGATCCACGACCAGTGGCCGGGGTACACGACCCCGTCCCGCTCGACGGTCGGGTAGAGGCTGAGGATCGAGCCCTCGATCAGCTCGTGGAAGCGCACGGTGTTCGCCTCGGCGTCGATCGTGTCGTCGTTCGCGGCGGCGACCAGCCAGGTCGGGGTCTCGGCGAGCGAGCGCAGGGTGTCGTCGGAGAGGTGGTACGTGCCCTCGGGCCCGCTCACCGCGCCGCAGATCGGGACCTGCGAGGAGAAGCGCCCGGGCTGCTCGGCGACCATCTTCAGCGTCATGAAGCCGCCGTTGGAGCAGCCGAGCACGTGGATGCGGTCCCCGTCGATGTCCTCCCGGGCCACGACCTCGTCGATCACGGCCTGGATCTGCGGGGCGAAGCCGTCGCCGTCCTGCATCCACGCCGAGGTCGACTGCGGGGCGAGGACGTAGGCGCCGCCGAACGCCTCCTGCGCCTCGTCGGTCGCGAGGCCGAGGGCGCCGCGGTTCGCCCGCAGGGTGGTCTCGTTGTCGTAGTAGTCGTGGCCGCCGGTGAGGAGTCCGCCCTCGCCGCCGCCGTGGAGCCACACCACCAGCGCTCGGCCCTTCCGTCGGCCGGCGCCCTTCGGCCGCTTCGAGGAGGGGGTGAACAGGCAGTACTTGAGACCGCCGTCGACCTGGTGGTGGGTCGAATCGGGCCCGGGAGGCCGTGCCGCGGCCGGGCGGGACGGCCTGCGCGGCGGGGAGGAGCGCGCTCGCGCCGACGGCGGCGCCGACGGCTCCGGTGGTGAGGAGGGAACGGCGGGGCAGGGCGGTGCGCATGTGAGGGAGTCCTTCGTCCATGGCATCCGGGACGGCACTTCGGGGCTGCGTGCCGGTGGACGGAGATGAGGAGCGGCTCACTAATTCCGTCTAGGACGGGACCGAGCTCTGGGACCCGAACGCTTCGCGCGGTCGACGGTCGCCGCCCGCGCGTGGACGCCCCGGGCCTCCCTCCCGGGATCAGGGGGACATCCCCCAGGGGATCCTCACGGTGCCGCGATAGCCTGGGAGCCGTCGACGACGAGGGCCCGCACCGGGTCTGCGGCCGCGCAGGTCGCCTCCCGCGATCGCCCCGAGGCCGGACCGCAGGGCCCTCCCCGTCGAGACCTCAGCTCCGTCCACCGGGAGGTCCGCAGTTCTCATGAGTCCCCAGAGCCCCTCGTCCCGCCGGCACCCGGCACGTCCCGGCGGGACGCCCTCGCGCCCCGGTCCCGGCGCGCACCCCGGCCTGCGCGCCCCG
>NZ_KV788701.1:0-5242 GCF_001807385.1 Brachybacterium sp. HMSC06H03
GGGCGCGGAGGCCTCCGCGGCCCTCGCCGGCGGCCCGACCGAGGGCTCCTCCGCCGCGGAGCCCCAGGACGCCGGCGACGGCGCTCGCGATCACGGCGGTCGTCTCGAGGAGGTCCTGTACGACGGGGTGACCGACGGGGAGCTCATCGCGAGGATCCCCACCGAGCGGCTCGTCCGCTCCCTCGTGCGGGACCTCGGATTCCTCACCGGGATCGTCATGAGCGTCGTCGGCGTGGTCGTCGCGGTGCTCCTCGCCCTGTGGCAGGAGGGCTTCTCGATCGCGATCCTGGTCGCCCTGGCGCCCACCGCGATCGCGGTGCCGAAGTACGTCTTCGGCCGGATCGACTCCGGCTGGGGCTTCGTCTCCCGCTTCAGCGAGCGCGGTCTGCGGATGCGTCGGGGCCTGGCCAACACGCGCACCGACAACATCGCCGCCGGCCGCATCCAGCGCTTCGACCTGCGCCGGCCTTTCCTGTGGCGCGGCCCCGGCTGGACCGCCGTCTCCGCGACCGTGGCCGGGATCGATGACGACGACGAGAACGGCGCGACCAGCGTGCTCCCGGTCGGCACCCGCGAGGAGCTGCGGCAGACCCTCGGCCGGCTCAGCGCGCCGCTGGGCACCGACGACGACCTCGCGACCCTCGAGCACCTGCTGACCGCCCGCGCCCGTGACCTGCCCGGGCTGCGCACCCCGGTGCGCTGGTACTGGATCGCCCGCCGCACCGAGGTGAGCATCCTGCTGCCGGGAGCGCTCGTGCACCGCAGCGGCCTCGTGTCCCGCACGCTCAGCATCGTCCCCCGCGAGAGGATCCAGGAGCTGAGGCTCGAGGACGACCCGTTCGCCCGGCGGCTCGGCGTGCTGGACCTCCATGTCGAGGGCGCGGGGGACTCGCTCCTGCTGGGGAACCTGCGTCGTGAGGACGCCCTCGCCGTGCACGCCGTGCTCGCCGCCGACGCCCGCACCCTGCGCCGCTACCGGGATCGCGAGAGCTGGCCCCGTCCCGCGCTCGCGCCCGTCGGCACCGCCGCGCAGGCGCCCGGCAGTGACCCCGCGAGCGTCCCCGGGAGCGACCCCGAGCAGGAGCGGTCCGCCGCACCCGCCCCCGACCCGCGCCCCGACGGGCGGGAGACCCGATGACCCCGCCCCGCCTCGGCATCGGCGTGATCGGCGCCGGACGCGTCGGCGCCGTCCTCGGCGCCGCGCTGCGCGCCGAGGGGCATGCGCTCACCGGCGCCTACGCCGTCTCCGACGCCTCCCGCGAGCGGGCCGCCGAGCTCCTGCCCGGCGTGCCGCTGCTGGACGTCCCCGCCCTCGTCGAGCGCAGCGAGATGCTGCTCCTGGCCGTGCCCGACGACCAGCTCGGACCGCTCGCGAGCGGGATCGCCGCGACCGGCCTCGCCCCCGGCGGGCAGCTCGTCGTCCACACCTCCGGCCGCTACGGCACCGAGGTGCTCGCCCCGCTCGCCCGCGCCGGCGCCGCGACCCTCGCGATCCACCCGGCGATGACCTTCACCGGCACCCGCACCGACCTGCCCCGGCTCGTCGGCTGCCCGATGGGGATCACCGCCAGCGAGGAGTTCCTGCCCGTCGCCGCCGCGCTCGTGGTGGAGATGGGCGGCGAGGCCGTCGTCATCGCCGAGGGCGACCGCCCGCTCTACCACGCCTCCCTCGCCCACGCGGCGAACCATCTCGTGGTCCTCGTGGACCAGTCCCGCAGGGCGCTGGCCCGGCTCGGCATCGAGGACCCCGGCGCCTACCTCCGCCCGCTGCTCGAGGCGGCGCTCGAGGAGTCGCTGCAGCGGGGGAGCGGGGCGCTGACCGGACCGGTGGTCCGCGGGGACGCCGGCACCGTCGCCGCCCACCTCGACGCCCTCGCCGACCTCGACGCGACCGCCGCCCCGCTCGAGCCCGGCGACGTGAGCGACACCTACCGCGCCCTCGCCCTCGCGGCGCTCGCGCGTGCGAGACTCGCCGAGGGCGACCGGGGAACGATCCGGGCGCTGCTGGAGGCGGACCCGCCCCCGGAGGAGAGCTGAGGAAGGACCCCGCCGTGCCCGAGAGCACCCCGCGCACCATGCTCGTCACCACCAAGTCCGCGCTGCGCGAGCACCGTGCCGCGATGGACGGGACGGTCGCGGCGGTGCTCACCATGGGCTCCCTCCATGCCGGGCACCTGGCCCTGGTCGAGCGGGCCCGCGAGCTCGCCGACCACGTGATCCTCACCGACTTCGTCAACCCCCTCCAGTTCGGGCCCGGGGAGGACTACGAGGCCTATCCCCGCGACCTCGAGGCGGACCTCGCCCTCGTCGACGGGCTCGTGGACCTCGTCTTCGCCCCGGGCGTGGAGGAGATGTACCCCGTCATGCCGCCGACGATCTCCGTGAGCGCCGGTCGCGCCGGCACGGTCCTCGAGGGCGCCGCCCGGCCCGGCCACTTCGACGGCGTGGTCACCGTCGTGGCCAAGCTGCTGCGCCTGACGGACCCGCACCTGAGCGTGTTCGGGCGCAAGGACGCCCAGCAGCTCGCGATCATCCAGCGCCTGGTCGCCGACCTCGACCTGCCCGTGCGGATCGAGCCCGTGGAGATCCAGCGGGAGGAGACGGGCCTCGCCCGCTCCAGCCGCAACGCCTATCTCTCCGCGGACGGGAAGGAGCAGGCTCTGGCCCTGTCCCGCACGATCGCCGCGGCGCTCGCGGCCGCCCCCTCCCTCTCCGGCATCCAGGACGCGCTGGAGGCCGCGCGGGAGCGGGCGGAGATCGACTGGGACTACGCGCTCGCCCTGGACCCCGCGACCCTCGAGCCCGCCGCTCCCGACCACCGCGGCGAGGTGCTCGTCGTGCTCGCCGGACGCGTCGAGGGCACCCGGTTGCTGGACGCCGCTGTGGCGGTGGCGACAGCACCCTGATCCCTGAGTCCGTCACGCGCGCGGTGATGAGACAATCGCAGCCATGAGCGAGAACCCCCCTGCCTCCGAGGTGACCGACAGCTCCGACCAGATCGCGGTCCGACGGTCCAAGCGGGAGCGCCTGCTGGCGCGCGGGGAGGAGCCCTATCCCGTCTCAGTCCCCGTCACCGCCACGATCGCCGAGGTCCGCGCGGAGTACGGCCACCTCGAGGCCGGCGTGGAGACGGACGACGAGGTCGGCGTCTCCGGCCGCGTCGTCTTCCAGCGCAACACGGGCAAGCTCGCCTTCGTCACCCTCCAGGACGGCGCCGGGGAGCGTCTGCAGATCATGGCCTCGCAGGCCGTGATCGGCGAGGAGCGCCTCGCCGCTCTCAAAGCCGACGTCGATCTCGGCGACCACGTCTTCTTCCACGGCCGGGTCGGTGCGTCCCGGCGCGGCGAGCTGAGCATCTTCGCCGACTCCTGGCAGATGGCCGCGAAGGCGGTGCGCCCCCTCCCGGTGCTCCACGCGGACCTCTCCGAGGAGTCGCGGGTGCGCCGCCGCTACGTCGACCTGATCGTGCGCCAGGAGGCGCGGGACGCGGTGCGCCTGCGCTCCGAGGTCATGCACTCCCTGCGCGAGTCCTTCCGCGGTCGCGACTTCGTCGAGGTCGAGACCCCGATGCTGCAGGTGATCCCCTCGGGTGCGGCGGCACGGCCGTTCGTCACCCACATGAACGCCTTCGACCTGGACCTGTACCTGCGGATCGCGCCGGAGCTCTTCCTCAAGCGCGCCGCGGTGGGCGGGCTCGAGAAGGTCTACGAGATCAACCGCAATTTCCGGAACGAGGGCGCCGATTCCACGCATTCGCCCGAGTTCGCGATGCTCGAGTCCTACCAGGCCTACGGGGACTACGACTCGATCGGCGAGCTCACACAGTCGCTGATCCAGGAGGCCGCCGAGGCCGCCACCGGCTCCCAGGTCGTCACCCTCGCCGACGGCACCGAATACGACTTCTCCGGGGAATGGGCGAAGATCACCGTCTACGGCTCGCTCTCCGAATCCCTCGGCGAGGAGATCACCCCCGAGACCACCCCGGCGCGCCTGCGGGAGATCGCCCGCTCGCTCGAGCTGGACCTCGACCACCCGAAGTACGGCCACGGCAAGCTCGTCGAGGAGCTCTTCGAGCATCGTGTGGGCGACCACCTGCACGAGCCGACCTTCGTGCGCGACTTCCCGGTGGAGACCAGCCCGCTGGTGCGCGCCCATCGCAGCACGCCCGGCGTGGTCGAGAAGTGGGACCTGTACGTGCGCGGCTTCGAGCTCGCCACCGGCTACTCCGAGCTGGTCGATCCCGTCATCCAGCGCGAGCGCTTCGCCCAGCAGGCGGAGCTCGCCGCCCAGGGCGACGACGAGGCGATGCGCCTGGACGAGGACTTCCTCGAGGCGATGGA
Organism: Brachybacterium sp. HMSC06H03; assembly: GCF_001807385.1. Lineage (NCBI taxonomy): Bacteria > Bacillati > Actinomycetota > Actinomycetes > Micrococcales > Dermabacteraceae > Brachybacterium > Brachybacterium sp. HMSC06H03. The sequence continues at coordinate 4,341 of NZ_KV788701.1, forward strand.
GTACGCGCTGCCGCCGACGGGGGGCATGGGCATGGGCGTGGACCGCCTGCTCATGGCCCTGACGGGGCTCGGCATCCGCGAGACGATCCTGTTCCCGCTCGTGAAGCCGGGGGCCTGAGATGGACTCCGGGTTCTGGTTCGAGGCCGGTGCGCTGCTGCCCTCGATCGGCGTGGGGCTGCTGTTCTGGTTCGTGATCCGCGCGCTGCTGCGGGCCGACCGCCGCGAGCGGGAGGCCGAGCGGCAGGCGGAGCAGGAGCTGCTCGAGCGGAAGCAGCCCCGGAAAGACCCCTGATGCGGCGGCGGACGAGAATGAGAACATCCCTTCGTCCACACGCCTCGTAATCAGATTGAAATGACCGGCCTCGTAATGGATACTGGGCGATATCGTGAACACCGCGTGCGTTCATGATGAAGTCCGGAAACCACCAGCGAGGGAGAACCCCTATGGCACGGAAGACCTACGTGGAGCTCATCGACGACATCAACGGTGACAAGGCCGAGGAGACGGTGAGCTTCGCCCTGGACGGCGTCGCCTACGAGATCGACCTGACGGCCGAGAACGCGGAGAAGCTCCGCGAGGAGCTGAGCGGGTGGGTCGGCAAGGCGCGCCGCGTCGGGGGTCGCCGCACCCGCGGCACCGCCTCCGGCTCCCGTGCGAGCTCGAACGACTCCTCGCGCATCCGCGAGTGGGCGCGTGAGGCGGGCTACGAGGTCCCCGATCGCGGCCGGATCTCCGGCGCGATCCGCAAGGCGTACGAGGAGGCCCACGGGGAGTGATCCCTGCCCGGCGGCCGTGAGCCGCCGACGCCTTCGACGAGGGCCCGTGACCATGACGGTCACGGGCCCTCGTCCTGTCCTGGGCTGCGCTTCGGGCGGCGCGCCGGCGCGGCGTGCCCCGCCC
>NZ_KV788702.1:0-6956 GCF_001807385.1 Brachybacterium sp. HMSC06H03
CCCGCCGACGGCAGGCGCGTTTCCAGGGACGGCCCTCCCCGCCGGCCGCTCTCGCACCACCGGCCGCAGGGCCGCGGCGGCGGAGGGAGCGTCGAGCGCGACCGGGCGCGCACCGACCGCAGAGGAGAGCGCGACCGCATCCGGGGCGGGAACGCCGTGAGCGGCGAGGTCCGCGTGGCGGTCCATCGCCTCCTGCACGGGCAGGTGCCAGACGGGCGCGCCGTCGGCCATCAGCACCACGGAGCGGGCGAACTCGGCGATGAACTCGGCGTGGTGCTCGATGGTGATCACGGTGATGCCGTCGCGTTCGTTGAGCTCGCGCAGCCGCAGGTAGATCTCGCGCGCGCGGGCCGGATCGAGCTCGGCGACCGGCTCGTCGACCACGATCACCTCAGGGCGCAGGGCGAGCACCGCCGCGAGCGCCACGAGATGGGACTGGCCGCCGGAGAGCTGCCACACGAACTGGTCGCGCAGATGGGCGATGCCGAGCTGCTCGAGGGCCTCGTCAGTGCGCTCGCGGTAGTCGGCGTGGCCGAAGTTGAGCGGGCCGAAGGCGACCTCGTCGCGGACCGTCGGACGCACCAGCTGGTTCTGGAAGTCCTGGTAGACGTAGCCGACGCGGCTGGAGAGCTCCGCGACGGACGAGTCCCAGGTGTCGACCCCGTCCACGTGCACGCTGCCGGCGAAGTCCCCGTGCCAGTAGTGCGGGACCAGGCCGTTGAAGGTCTTGCACAGGGTGGTCTTGGCGGAGCCGTTGCCCCCGACCACCGCCACGAAGTCCCCGCGCTCGATGGTGAGGTCGACGTTGCGCAGGGTGTCGCGGTCGGTGCCCGGGTAGCGGAAGGACAGGTCCTTCACGCGGATCATGGGCTCCGCCCTCCCGTCGCCGACGGGTGCCGGGGCGGGGGCGGTGGTCGGGGGAAAGGTCTGCATCAGGGTCTCCGGGGTAGGGGGCGTCGCTCAGGCGCGATCCGCGGTGTCCCGCGAGGACTGCGCGCGGCGGAAGAGCAGGATCGCGATGCCCAGGACCACGGCGATCGCGATCACGGGGACGAGGAGGAACCAGTCGCCGAACCGGTCGATGAAGTCCGGTTCGAAAGCGCCGGCGGAGATGTCGAACGCCTCGAGGAAGGCGAAGCCGAAGCTCGCCACTCCGAGCAGCACCACGAAGCCGACGAAGGTGCCGGAGATCCGGGCCTGGCCGGGGATCGGCTCGCCGGGGACGCGGGGACGCATGCCCATCAGCGGCTCGATCTTCCCGTGCAGCGCCGGGATCAGCCACATCGCGGGGATCGCGCCGAGCAGGATCCCGGACATCAGCACGTCCACGCCGAGGCCGAGGAGCTCGAGCGCCAGCATCGACTCGGGCAGACCCTCGACGAACTCCGCGTCCTCCACGCCGATCCACACCTTGGAGAGGTCCACGATCGCGGAGAGGATCTTGTCCACGAGCACCAGCACGATCGCGCCGAGCGCGATCTGCCCCCTGGAGCGGGGGTTGCGGATCAGGGAGCCGGCGATGAACACGGCGAGGAACATCTGCAGGTAGCCCTCGACCTCGGCGAGGCCGGAGAAGTCACCCATCAGCAGGTCGGTGAACACGATCTCGCCGAGCGGGGCGCCGAGCGCGGCCCAGAACGGGGAGAACAGCGCCGCGATCGTCAGCGGCACGAACACCATGTAGGACACGGAGATGTCGACGGGGCCGATCGAGGGGTCCGGGATGATCTCCAGGATGATGTTCGACAGGCCGAACAGCGACATCGACAGCACGAAGATCATGAGCTTCTGCGAGGTGGACAGCTGGGCGCTGCGCACCCCGTCGACGACGCCGCGGAGGCTGCCGCGGCGCTCGTCCTCGGCGGGGCGGGGAGGGTTCTGGGTGGTCACGGGGGTCTCCTTCGAGTGGTTCGGGGCGAGCTGGACGGACTGCGGCCGGGGAAGCGGGTCGCAGGGACGGTCGGCGAGGGGACGGGGGACGGCGGTGCCGCGCGGGCACCGGGATCAGGGGGTGGTGCTGCGAGCTCCCGCCGCGGGCGACGGACGCGCGGCCTCGCGCAGGCGCTCGACGAGCAGCTCGATGAGCGCGTCCGGGGAGTCGAGGAGGTGGTCGGCGAGACCGTCCGCGAGCGCCTCCTCGAGCTCCTCGTCGGAGTCCTTGCCGCCGCGCAGCAGGCAGACGGTGCCGATGCCGGCGTCCTTGCCGCCGCGGCCGTCGTTGACGGTCTTGTCGCCGACGTAGACGACATCGGCGGGGTCGGTCTCGAGCCCCGCGAGCGCGGCCTCGAAGATCTCGCGGCCGGGCTTGCGCACCCCGATCTCGTCGGAGTAGGCGGAGGGGCCGAGGTCGGCGAGCACGCCGTAGCGGGCGAGGATCTCGCGCACGCCGCGGCCGGAGATCGTGTTGGAGACGATGCCGACGACGACGCCCTGCTCGCGGCACCAGCGGATCAGCTCGAGCGCGCCGGGGCGGGGTGCGGGCAGGGACTTCGCGCGGTGCAGGGCGAGGGAGAGCTGCGCGCCGTCCAGGCGCAGCGCGGCGCGCAGCGGCTCGGGCAGCCCCTCCCCCACGAAGTCGCCCCACAGCACGGCCGGGTCGACCTCGTCGTGGCGGTGCGCGGGGTCGGCGGCGGTGTCGAGGTCACGGGCGTCCAGGGCGCGGCCGTCGCGGGCGCGCTTGCGGGCGCGGTGCCGCTCCCAGCCGTCGGCCACGGCACGCGCGGCGGTGGGGAGGTCGATCGGGTGGCCGATGCGCTCGGAGAGCTCGACGATCAGCGCGCCGACCTCCTCGTTCCGGGCGGGGTTCGGGGTGGACAGGGTGATCACGCCGCCGTGGTCCAGGAGCACGGCGGGCCGGCCGCGGCGCGAGGGGGCGGGCGCAGCACCGGGTGACGCGGTCGCCGTCGTCGGCCCGCCGGCTGCGCCGCGCTCGGCCGCTGCGCCTTCGAGCGCAGCGCGCAGCGGGGCGATCAGTCCCTCCGGGGTCTCGAGCACGAGGTCGGGAACCTCGGCGATGCGGAACGGCGGGGTGTCGGTGCGTCGGTCGCGGGTGATCACCACGGCGCCGACCCCGGCGCGGCGCCCGGCGACCACGTCCCGGTCGAGGGTGTCGCCGACGTACCAGGCCTGCGGCGGGGCGACGCCGAGCCCCTCCGCGGCCAGGCAGATCATGCCCGGGTGCGGCTTGCGGATCCCGACCTCGTCGGAGTACACCTGCACGCCGAAGAAGCGGTCCAGCCCCAGGTCGGCGAGGATCGCGCGGTGGGCCCGGCCGGAGTGGGCGTTGGAGACGATCCCGAGCGGGATCCGGCGCGCGGCGCACTCGGCGAGCAGCTCGTCGATGCCCGGGCGCTGGTGATGCTCGGAGACCAGGGTCGCCATCGTCGCGAGCAGCTCGCCGGCGTCGAGGGCGAGGGTGCGCCGGACCGGGTCCGGGAGATCGGCGAGGAGGAAGTCGCCGACGATCTCGGCCGGGGCCAGCTCGCGCGGGGCGAGGCGGCGGGAGGCGGCGTTCTTCCACATCGAGAGGGCGGAGCGCCCGGCGCGCAGCGACTCCGCGACCATCACTGCGTCGAGACGGGCACCGAGCGTCGCGGCCCGGGCGACGACGTCCTCGGCGAGCTCCTGCGCCCAGGCCACCCTGGGGACGGTCGTGACGACCACGCCGCCGAAGTCCAGGAGCAGCGCCGCAGGGGCGGGCAGCTCCGGGGCCCCGCCCGCCGCGGGGAGCGGGACGGCTGGGACGGCGGGATCGAGGGTGCGGGGCGCAGTGGTCACGGAGGTCCTTCGACGGGGAGGAGCGGGGGGCGGCGCGGGCCGGTGCTCTCGACGCTAGGCGGCGTCGAGGCGCGCCCCGTGAACGGAGGGTGAACCCATCGGCACGCCTTCGGGTCCGGGACTGAAAACCTTCAGATCCGCCGGTCACAACCGCACTCGGCGCTGATAGACCGGTCTCGTGACCGTTCCTGGGAAGCGCCCGAGCCTGGCCGATGTGGCGCGCGCGGCCGGGGTCTCCTCCGCCGCCGCGTCGATGGCGCTGAACGAGCGGCCCGGCATCGCACCGGCGACCCGGGAGCGGGTGCGGGAGGCCGCGCGACGGCTCGGCTACGGGCGGCGGAGACGGGCGGCGACTCTGTTCGGGGTCCTGCCGACCGACCTCGGGAATCCGTACCACACCGACGTCATCGGGGGCATCGAGGCGACGGCGGAGGCGCTCGGGGCGGGGGTCGTGATCGCCCACGGCAGGCGGGACACGGCGCACATGGAGCGGCAGCTGCAGCGCCTGCTGGACCTCGAGGTGGACGGGATCATCGCGGTGACCACCTGGCTGCCGCCGGAGGCGCTCGAGCGGGCGGCCCGCTCGGTGCCGGTGGTGGTGATCGGGCGGATGCAGGATCCGGTGCCGGGCACCGATGCGGTGATCACCGACGACATCGCCGGCGCCGCGCTCGCGGTGCGGCATCTCGTCACGGCCGGACATCGCCGCCTCGCGCACGTGACCCTGTCCTCGCGGCCGGGTCCCGCCGCCCGCCGCACCGGGTTCCTCGCCGAGACGGCGCGGCTCGGGCTCGCCGACGCGGTCACGGTGATCGGCCCGGACTCGGCCGCCGAGGGCATCGACCTGCTGCTCCGCGCGCTGCGGCGCGGCGCCGAGGACGCCCCGACCGCGGTGTTCGCCGCCAACGACATCGCCGCAGTGCGGGTGCTGCACCGCGCCGCCGATCTCGGGGTGGCGGTGCCCGAGCGGCTCAGCGTGGTGGGCTACGACTCTTCCGCCGTCGCGCTCACCGTCAGGCCGCACCTGACCAGCGTGAACCAGCCCCGGCAGGAGATGGGGCGGATCGCGGCGCGGATGCTGCAGGAGCGACGCGAGGGCCGGCGCACGGACTCCCGCAGCATCGCCGAGCCCGTGCTGCGCCTCCGGGACTCCACCGGGCCGTCCCCTGCCCCGCGATGAACCTCTTCCCCCGGCTCGACACGGCCGCGACGACCTCGAGCACGGGCCTAGTGTGACGTGCGCCCGCTCGGTTCGCGCAGACCAGCACTGTCAGGTACTCTGATCATCGCTCTTCACGAGCGCTGGAGGATTCGCCTAGCGGCCTATGGCGCACGCCTGGAACGCGTGTTGGGTTAACGCCCTCGGGGGTTCAAATCCCCCATCCTCCGCCGAATGGAAAGACCCCTGCCCAGCGAGTTCGCTCGCGGGGCAGGGGTCTTTCCGCATGATCGGCCGCCGTGGTCGCGCAGCCGGGACGCCGAAGGGGGTGCCCTCTCCCCCGCCCACGGAACGCTCTTCCGCGGGTGAGATGCCCGGATATCCTGCACACCAGCAGTGCGGTGGTGACGACGAGGGGGACGAGATGTCGAACGCAGGATGGGGAGGCCCGGGGGACGGGGCCGGCCCGCAGGGACAGGGCCAGGGCGGGCCGTGGCAAGCCGGCCTGCAGGGTGGCCAGGGCCAGGGCGCACCGCAGGGCGGCGCAGCCCAGGGCTCGTGGCAGCCGCCGCAGTGGCAGCAGCCTCCGTCGCAGCCGCCCCAGGGCCCCGGGTACGGGCAGGCCCCCGGCATGCAGCCTCCCGCACCGCAGCGGAAGCGGCCGTGGGCGCTGCTCGCCGTCGCAGCGAGTTGCATACTCGCGATGATCCTGGTGGTGGGCGGAGGGATCACCTTCCTCGCGCTGAACCGCGGGGGCCCGGAGCCCGTCGCCTCCGATCCCACGACGTCGTCGGAGTCGGTCGAGCCCAGCGATTCCGAGGCCACCTCGACCGAGGAGGAGACGCCGACGACCGAGGCATCGGACTACTCGGAGTTCCATGTGCTGGGTCTCGGGGAGTTCCCGGAGGCGACGCCCGAGGAGCTCCTGGGCGTCATGCAGGACAACCCCCTCACCGAGGGCGGCCTGCCGGACGTGGGCAGCTGCGACCTGCCTGCCACCCCGACCGCTCCCTCCCAGGAGCAGCTCCAGGCCGTGCTCGATGCGGCCTCGGGATGCCTGAACCAGGTGTGGTCGGTCGCGAGCTCCGACCGCGGGCTGCCCTGGACCGCGCCCGACGTGGTGGTCTACACCTGGCCGGACGTCCCCTCGTCCTCCAGCTGCGAGGCGGACACCTTCGCCGAGGACTTCCCGCGCATGTGCAACCTCGACTCCACGATCTACTGGCCCGTGGGCTACGGCACCGCGACGGACTTCGAGGACGAGGCGCACGTCCCCGGCGCCTACCTGTGGGACCTCGCCTACATGTACTCCAACTCCGCCAGCTGGAACAGCACGCTGGTGTTCTATCAGGGCGAGCTGCGCAACCAGTACGAGGACACCGACCCGGAGGCGTTCGACGACGCCTGGCGCCGCAACTCGCTGCAGTGGATCTGCTGGGCCTCTGCCGCCTCGATGCAGGTCCCCAGCGCCGCGCAGCCCAGTCAGGAGCTGCGGGACGCGCTCGGCTCGCCCGACGCCTGGGATGCCGGGGAGCCGCCGAACGACATCACGCCGGAGAACCGGGCGCGCTGGATCTCGGCGGGTTTCGACTCGGGCGGCGACCTCGCGAAGTGCAACACCTGGACGGCGGAGACCGGGACGGTCTCCTGACCGGACGGCGCGGCGACGGCGCCGGGCGTCCGGCGGAGGAGCCGCCGACCACCGGGCCCTGAGGGAAGGAGGACGATGAGCGATCAGCGCGGCGAGGCCGGGACCGGCTCCCCGGCGGATCCCGACCTCGAGGACACCGTCCGACGCACGCCCTCGGAATGGGCCCCGGCCGATGACCGCCCGGGCGACGCCGAGGGGACCGGCCCGGTCGGCTCCCGCGAGGACCTGCCCGAGGACGACACCGTGGTGCGCCGTCCCGGAGGCGGCCTGTTCGACCCCTCCCCCGGCGGCAGGCCCTTCCTGCCCGACACCGGCCCGATCCAGCGCTTCGACCAGCGACCCCGCTTCGAATACCCCGCCGCGTCGACC